>JAFQTK010000175.1 GCA_017409065.1 bacterium | reverse complement strand
TATGGCAACATAAACCCTAATGAAATAAGCTTTGTGAGGGGTTCTGAATACGGTAAATGCTTTGATAAAGTAACGGAGCTTTCAAAGTCCGTATGCAGTCAGTTGTCCGAAGAATACATAAATAAGATGAACGAACTTGAATCAGCCTACACCCGAATTTTGTCCGAAACAGAACGTGAGTATTTCATATCCGGCTTCAAACTCGGTGCTAAAATAATGACCGAAGTCTACAACGGCAGAAGCACAACCTTACGTGAAAATATTTAAGTCTAATAATACTAAATATCATTTTGCTATTGTAAATATTCAAAAATATGCTTAAAATATATTTAAAAGAATTTTTGTGATTAAAAGGATGATAGTATGAGTATTTACCATGAAAAAGCTAGTAACGTTCTTAAAACTTGGTTTAATAAAGCTTTGCCTTGGCAAAAAGATTTGTTTATTCAACTTTGGAGTGGTGTAAGTTTAGAGGATGCATTTAAACGCTCTGTAAAAGTCATTGAACAATCTGAATTATCAATTAATCATAATATTTCAATAAAATCTGATTTCCCTTCAGGTATTGTTTTTTCTGATTCAGTTAGCACCCCTATATATCTTGAAAGCATATCAAATGTTCAAGGTGTTGGTGCTTTGGCTCCAATACATCCATTAGAATTCGGAAAAGGACTCACTATAGTTTACGGTGGAAATGGTTGTGGAAAATCTTCTTATGCTCGAATTCTTAAAAGTGCTGAAAATCCACATAATTCAAGTGGTATTATCGGTAACATATTCAAAGAAGAGGAACAACCTGCTAAAGCTACGTTGATTTTTAATGAGGATGGCGAAACACATAAATTTGATTGGAATAAAGACTCTGATAAATCAAGTCCGATTCAAATTTATGATACAGCATCTGCATATCAATTTGTAGAAAAAGAGAATGAAGTTATATATGAACCTAAAGTGTTATCTATAATTTCAAAATTGGTAGATATATATTCAAAGCTCTCTGAATATTTTCAAAATAAAAAAATGATATCCGAGAGTCAATTTATTCCAATTCCAAAAGATTCTGATAATATTGTTATCAATAAATTTAATAATGCAAATAATATAAAAGATTTTGATAAATTGTTATTAGAAATGCCTTTTGACGAGTCTTTGCAGGGTGAATTGATTGAATTGGAAAAATGCTTAACAGAAGAAAATCCTGAAAAACTTTCGAGGTCTATGTCTGCACAGAAATCTGTTATAGAAAAACACAAGAACTTATTGTTATCACTTAGGGCAACTATAAACGATGATTTTTGTGATAGGTATTTAAAAGAAAGAAAAAAACAAATTGAATCTAAACTTGAATATGATAATCTTTTAGAAAGTGCAAAATCTAAATCAGTATTAGAAAAATTTGGTTCGAAGTCTTGGCGTGATATGTGGTCTTATGCTGAAAAATATGCTAATGAAATTAATGTTACTGTAAAATCTAATCCGATTGCTGTTAATGATCGATGCGTACTCTGTCAACAATATTTAGATTCATCAGCATATGCTAGAATAAATGCTTTAAATGATTTTAGAACATCGTATGTCGCTAAAGAATTGCAAAATGCACAGAAAAATTTCGAAGAGTCTGTTAGTACTGTTCAAAACTATATTTCAAAAAATCTCAATATTGAAGCTATAGAAACAGAACTTGTGGCGAATTCTGTATCAGATGAATATAAAGCCGTTATTTTAAGTCAATATAAAGTAATATATGATAGATGTAGCTGGTTGTTGAGTTTCAATGATGATACTAAAATAGAATTACCAAGTAATATTGATTATGATGAGTTTAATAGAACATTTGATGCAATTTTAAATTCTTTGAATATTAGAATAAAAACTTTGACTGATATTTCAACAAATAGGGAGGAAAAATACAAAAGGTATTTATTACTAACATCAATTTGGTGGATTAATGAAAATAAGAATTGTAAAATTGATGTAATACGCTATTTGCAAATTATTGGAAAATGTAAAACAAATTCTTTAACCACATTAAAAAAAGATTTATCTGATATATTGATCACAGAAACTTATATTTCTCGTTTTAGCGAAGAAATGAAAAAAATAGATCAAGATAGTCGGATTAAGGTTGAATTGGTTTCAGCAGGTGCAAAGAAAGGTAGGACTTATCATCAAATATCTTTAAAAGGAGCTTTAGGTGCCGGCAAAAAGAAAAAAGCTGGAGAAATTCTTAGTGAAGGTGAATTTAGAGTAGTTTCAATTGCGGCTTTTTTAGCTGATTTATCATCATGGGAAAAAATTATGCCTTTTATATTTGATGACCCTATAACTTCGCTTGATCATAATTTTGAAGAAAGTGTTGCAAATAGATTAGTTGAGTTATCAACTAATAGGCAAGTCATTGTTTTCACCCATAGAATAAATTTTGTAAGAATACTTGTTGATTGTGCTACTGAATATAATAATAAAATATCATCTGACAAAAAAGAGGTGGAAATTAAACATATCGAATTACGTTCATCACCTCTGGGAGAGCCATGCGAACCGAGTTATACGTCTAAGCCTAACTTGTCAAGCAATTTTAATTACATTTTGAATCAAGATATTCCACAAATAAAAAAATCACAAGAGAAGGGTGATTATGTCTATGCTGACGTAAGAATAAGAGGATTGTGTACTCAGATAAGAACCTTAGTAGAATATGGAATAGAACATAATCTGTTGTGTGGAATTGTTAAAAGATTTTCTATGAGTGTTTCAACATTGATGTTACCATACTTATATGCATTAAAAGAGGATGATGTAAAATTATTCGATGAAATGATGACAAAGTATTCTAAGTATGAGCATTCTCAATCTAATGAAAGACAGATACCTTTGCCGACAATCGAAATGATTGAGGAAGATGTAAAAAAGATGATTGATTGGTGTGGTGATTATAAGAAGCGTACAGAAGCTGCCAAAAAAAAGAAAGAAAATATAGCAAAGACATTATTAAACAGCAGTAAATAACTCTTAATAAAAGAACCTTTGAACATCAATTTTCAAAGGTTCTTTTTAAATTCAAGTTTGATTCGAACATTTTAAATATTGAAATGAGTTCTATTGACAAAAACTTTGTGATATTATAAAATAAAATGATTAATTTCTATTGTTTGTTTTAGCATAGATAATTAGGAGAACGAAATGTTAAGTAGAAATCCACGAATAATTTTAGAAAAACTTGATAGCGTTAATAATCCATCATCGATGCATGGTATTTATCCGTATAGAGGTAAGATATCAGCTATTGATGCGGCAAACATTATTTCTCAACTGCCTAATTGCGGGACTTTATTAGACCCTTTTTGTGGTTCAGGTACAATTGTTTATGAAGCAATTAAACACGGAATGAACGCTATTGGAGTGGATAATAATCCTTTAGCAATACAAATAGCAAAATCTAAAATATGTTTAGATCATTCTGTTGTTGAATCTTGTGAAGAAATAATAAAAAAAGCTAAGCAAGATTTGGTTAACTTGGATTATGATAAAATGCCGGATGCACCGAGCAAATCATTCCATAGTGATACAGCCAATGAAATTATGTGTATCAAAAAGTATTATGCAGAAATGAGCGAGTATTTAAAAGGTGTTTTTTACGGAACTATTGCTCTTGCTGCTCGTGGATGTAACGGATACAAATGGACATCCAGTACTGTTGGTAAAAACATCGAACCTAAAACATACATATGTTTTTTTGATAAATTCTTAAGCAAAGCTAAAAAACACGAAAGATATATCCTTGCTAATGAAGATTCAGTAGGCAGAATAATTCATGGTGATAGTAGACGAATTAGCGAATATATCCCACCCAAAAGTATTGACTTTGTTTTTACGAGTCCACCATATTTTGATGGACTTGATTATACAGCTTATTATGGCAAATTAATTTATGAAATATTTGGTGAAGATAGAACGCAAATAAAACAGAATTTAATTCAACATTCAGATTCGTATTTAAATGATATGACAATGGTTTTGTCTGAATTAGATAAAGTTACGACAGATGATGCGTTGATTATATTTGTTGTTGGCGATAAAAAGATTAAAAGTCAAGTTATTAATGGCGGTGAATTTTTTAACAACATAAAAAAAGCATCATATATTTCAGAAAGACGTTATAGCGGTACATCGAGTCAAGTGTTTGATACGTTGAATAAGACTGATAGAAAAGAACAAATTGTTGTTTGGGACAAACACAATGGAGAGGTTATAATCTATGACGAATAATCCTACTGCTAATATATATATCGGAGATAGCAGAAACATGAAGGAAGTTGAAGATTCTTCAGTTAATTTAATCATCACAAGTCCTCCGTATGGTGCTTTAAAAGATTATGATTCAAAAGATCAAATCGGTTTAAACCAATCATATCAAGACTACATAAATGACCTTGAGGACGTTTGGAGGGAATGTATTAGAGTTCTTGCTCCTGATGGTAAACTTTGCATAAATATAATGCCTTTGTTTGAATCTGGTGCATCAACTCCTTTTAATCGTAGGGTAACTCATACTGTTATTTCTGACCTTGAAAAGTTTATGGATAGTACAGGTGAGATGTTTACTTTTGCTCTTTATATTTGGGATAAACGTAAAATTGCTAGATTTAGTTCTTTCGGAAGCTATCCATATCCAACTAATATTTTCTCAACTTTTCCGTATGAGTGGATAATTGTTTTTTGTAAAAAAGGCAAAAGACCAAGTGTCAGCAATGAAATTAAAGAAAAATCTAAACTGACTCATCAAGAATGGGCTGACTGGGCAATCAACTCTTTTTGGGAAATGCAACCTGCTAAAGCTAAATCCGAGGGTCATCCTGCACCGTTTCCTAAAGAACTTCCTCACAGATTGATTAAATTATATAGTTTTTGGGGTGATACTGTTTTAGACCCATTTATGGGAACAGGAACAACTGCGGAAGCTGCTATTGAACTTGGTAGAAATGTAATTGGTTATGAAATCAATCCTGAATTTAAGAGTTTAATCGATAATAAAATCGACAGAGCTAATCAAATTAAATTTACATAAGATAAAAACGTTGCTTGAAAAACAAGCAACGTTTTTTGCTATTATTTAAAGTGAGACAATTTCTACTTGACCATTAATTAAAGATACTTTTCCGGCAGATAATAATCCTATTGTGTTTTCTTCTGAAAATATATCGTAGAGAAAGGTATCCCAAGAATATGAGGAGCCTAAACTAAGATATTTACAACTCAATAACCATAATGCATTAGCGGAAATGAATTTAATTTTTTCATTTATAATAAGGTCGTAAAATCTCTGAGTTTTTCCACCAATTAATCCGGAGCAATACGGGGAATTTGTGGGGTAAAGGTCTGATTCTTTGCCTCCAATTAACGTAATATAAATATAGTCTGATGTTGATTCGTTGATAACTTCGGTATATTTTGTGTGTTGCTCAACAAAACGTTCATCCGATAAAGCATCATCTAATGTTGTTTTTGATTCCATTATTATCAGCTTTTCATCGGTAATAGAACATATATCAAGTCTTCCGTTTCTGTCATAATCAGGATGAAAAACCGGAACTTCCATACTTATTCTGTTTTCTTTTGAACAAATAGTATTCAGTAGACCTGTAGCCCAAGGTTGAATGTTACTTGTCTCATCTTTTGCAGTAAAAAATTCCAAGTTTTTATTCGGATTCTGCATCTGTTGTTTTGCAGAAGGAAGTGAAACTTTTTCACCCTTAAATGCTAAATTGGCTGAGCTTTCAACTATGTTGCTGCCCCAAAAATCATAGAAAACGCTTCTTAATGACTCGTTGTTAATCACGCAAAATAAACATCCGAAACACTTATTTGTGAATGTTGGTGGTGTGGTCGAACAATCGATGCCATTGCATTTATGAATCAGAGTAAAGCTCTTATTACTGTTGCTAGGGATATTTCTAACAAAACAGTCTATATCTTTATATTTTGAATAATTAAATATCATTGAACAATTCTCCAATTATCATATCTACTAAACGTTTGGTATCATCATCAACATCTTCATCAAGCACATCTTCATTCAAAATAGTCAGTGGAACAAGTAATCCGTTGTCATTGATTTCAAAAGGAATGCCAGTAATATCTGCAATCTCAGACTCTGACTCCATTATTTCAAAATTGTTATTTCCGGGAGAAAAGAAATGTTCCTCATATTCCGTCATAATGTTAACAAGTGCGTTGAAGTCAAGTTCAAGATTGTTAATACTACAATAATTTAATGCTTTAACAAAAACGTATCTACGTTTTAATATTTTAGGAATATTTAACAATGTTGCATTTCTTAAATCATCGCTTCCGTTTTCTCTGATTGAACCAACATTTTTGTGAAGTCGCTTAAATGAAAGGGGGTTACTGACGTATGGCTTGTTATTAAAGATATTTCTACAAACATCAGTCTTTTCGTAATTTCTTACAGTGAGCTCATCTGAATTTACAAAATCCCTGAACCTTAATTGAGGCAAATCATAGGTTGTGTTAATGTTATTTCTGGTTTTAGGAATAAGAATACCTGTTGTAACACACCAACCAATAATTTTTGTTATTGTTCTTGTGTTGCTATCTCTTCTGCTATCAGTAGATAGATTTATGATTCGCGTTATACCATCTTCACACACATATTCTACTTTTTCTTCTGTTTGAGGATAGCTTAAATATATTCCTGAATAATTAAATTCATTGTTCAGGTTCTTGATTTTGTTTAGAAATCCAATTAAAACTCCATAAGATAATGCACCTTGTCTAGCAATGTTGCACCATTCTTCAGATTCAAAATCCGAATTAACCCATAGTTCTCCCAATTCAGTTATTTTATAGTTGCGTGAATTTATTGGTGTTATAAAACCTAGAGCAACAAGTGAGCCGCCCACGTCACTTATGGCTTTAGATTTTGTTGAATCACTTTCAAGAGATTGTGTTGCGTAACATTTCGAGGAATCTAAAGGATTATTTAAAAATCTACAGCAATTTAATCCTACACATTGAATAAGCAAATTACAATAGTTGTGAACATTGTATTCATCATCTTCATCAAATTTCAAATCCTTTAATGAGAATGGAGAAGTAGTGCCGAATTTACTATAACACGAACATAAAATGTAGTATAAGCACTCAAGCCTACTGCCATATTTTCTATTTAATAATAATGCCATCATTATTCTCCTTCGATGAGTTCTATTAAAGTTCTTAATGTGAAACAATACTCAGCGTTTTCGGTTATGGTATCAAATACTTTTTGAGAAGTTAGAATGATTGGGGAAAAAATATAGTTTGGATAAATGCTTGAAATATCATTGACAATATCTGTATAAGAACGAAGATAGTAGTTTAATCTGTTTTTGTTACTTAATATTTTAATTAAATAAACTTTATTGTCTTTTTGTATGGCAACGTCAATTCTTTTTTCTCTGTAATTTCCATCCGCTTTAACTTCGATAGCAATAGGTAAATCTAATTGTAATCTTAAAATAATATTAGTTAAAAACAAGTTTTCTAACACTTTAAAATCGTCTATCAAGATAGGAGGTTGAGAATTGTTCTGGTCACAAGAAAACACACATAAGTTACATGAGATGCATTCGTTAGAAATTGTAATTCTTCCGTTAACGATGTTTAATGCATTTTTAGGGCAAACTGGATATAAAACTGAGTAGTCAAAATTGTTATTCAAGAAATCCTTTAAATTTATCTTTGTAGCAATCTTTGCAACACCACATGAAGGCATATTGTTTGAGCTATTGCAACCTACGCAAAAATCTGTATTCATACTTTCTCCTAATATGTTTTTTAAATATTATAACATATTAATTATATCATTGCAACTAAACCTTATTTAACTAAAACCGTAGAGCTATACTATATCGTGTAACGGTATAAAAAACTGAAAACTTAACACAAGTCTCAAAGCCCTTGATATACAACAGTTTTCAAGGGCTTATTGTTATCTCTTGACACATTCTTATTTATCCTGAAAACCGTGTTTCGACGCCGATTTGACGGCGAGAGATGCGATACGGTTATGAGATATTTGAAAAAGCATCCATAAATAGCTAACAACCCTTAGCGACAGATACAGTCGTTAAGGGTATTTTTATGCCCAAAACAAGGAGGTCACCATGTCAATATTTAAAGTAAAAATCATTGAAACACTCGAAAGTGAGGTGAGTATCGAAGCCGATACCCTAAGCGAAGCAATTCACGAAGCAGAGAAACGTTGGCATAATTCTGTATACATTTTGACTGCAGATGATTTTGTCGATGTAACTTTCAAGTCTGCCGAGTTTGTGAGTTCCTGAGTTCCGCACCGAATTCCTTTCCCTTATCATCCAAATCCGACCCTTTTATATGTAAATCAAGGAGGTTTTAAAATTGCTCATTTTTCTACACCTTTTGACCCGCAAGTTCAAACCCGACCCCAAACTTTGGTTCTTCCTATCTATCTAAATTAAACTCTTTACTTGGCAGTTAATCATATTTTAAAATTGGAGGTATTTTTAATGAAATCAGTAACAACAACCATAATTACGGAAGCAACTTTCAGCGATGACAACAGACACAGATATGCCCTTAAGAAAGTATGGAACGGTAGCAGACCCTTGGCATTGATAGTGTCGAAATCAGCCGGTAGTGACGACGGTGTGTTTGAAACATTGACACAAACAATAATCACAAACAACCTGTATAAGCTCGGCTACGGTGGATTCTGCCTTTGTAATCTCTTTTCCTCAATCAATGATAAGGATTCCAACAAAGACAATATGCAGACAATCAAGGAACTTGCCAATTCAAAGGACTATCCGGATATAATCATCTGTTGGGGGTGTCTGAGTGCAAGTAAAGAAAGTGTTCAGGAACAGGCAATTAAGGTCGTGAATATCCTTGCAAATGTCAAAAAGAAGAACATCTACACAGTTTCAAACGGTATAGCAACTAACTGTCATCCCTTGTCACCGTCAGTAAGAAAGTCGTTTGATATTGTGCCATTCGAATTTGTATCTGAGGAAGGTGTTAAGGAATGAAATGGTTTATATTTGGATTTGTCAGCACATTCGTAAGTCTAATAGCTATTAATAAATGTATGGAGAGGAGCGACACCTGATGATTATATCAGCATTCACAGCACTTTCAGCGGCAACAATAACAAGTATTGAATTATGGGTAGCTGGATGTTCTGCTGCTATTTCACTCTACACTGGAACGAAGCTCCCGAAGAACAGGAGGAAATAATGATAACAATAAACAAAGTTGAAGATGTACCGGTGTTTCTTGGGTGCATCGCATTGACTGAGCATTTGAAAGATAAGGTTAAACAGATGCTAACAACTCTTGAAACAGATAACCTTGAATCCTACGGCAGTATATATGTAATACAGTTCGAGAGTGATTGGAATATTTCAACTGAAATCGGACTGGTTGAACCCTTAAAAGATACGCCTGTAGAGTTCGCAGAGATACACACACTTGATAACGGTCATGGTGGCACGATTGATGTGTTCCATGGCTGTTTTTGTTTGTCAAATGACTATTCTTTTGATGTGTATTGTCCTATGTATCTAATGGATGAAAAGGCTTTCTATGAATGGGTAGATAATTTAGTTGGAGGTAAGAAATGAGATTTCAAAACACAGCATACATGAC
>JAFQTK010000174.1 GCA_017409065.1 bacterium | reverse complement strand
TTTACATTTTCGGATGCAGCTCTTGTTAATAGCTCCTTAATCCTAATATCCTCAGCACCAATGCCATCCATTGGTGAAATCAAACCTTGCAAAACATGGTAAACACCATGATATTCATTAGTTTTTTCTATTGCAATTAAGTCTTTTGTTTCTGCCACAACACATATCGTTGAACCATCACGTTTTGAAGACGAACAAATTTCACAAGGACTGTGTTCCGACATATTAAAACAAACTTCGCAACAACGAATCGTTTTTTTTGCATTTAATAAAGCATTAGCAAATCTTTCGACCTCACTTTGCGGCATTTTAAGCAAATGCAAAGCCAGACGTTGAGCCGATTTAGGACCAACGCCCGGCAACTTTTGAAAACATTCAATTAATGCTGCTAATGGCTTTGTGTACATTAAAACAATCCGGGAATTCTGATTCCGTTTGTAATTTTAACAGTTTTTTCTTCTCTTTGTTTCAAAGCTTTATCTACAGCATTATTAATCACCGAAGAAATAACATCCTCTAAAGTTTCAACAGTATCATCATCAACTGATTCAGGACTTTCAGGATTAATTAATTCTTTAGAAATTGAAATAGATTTAAAAAGTCCATTACCATCAACAACAGCTTTTACGCCTTGAGCTTCATTAACAACATCAGTAGCCGCAAGTTCAGCATTCAAATCTTGCAAACGTTTTTGCATCTGTTGAGCTTGTTTCATCATATTACCGAAATTCATCATAATTTATTCCTCCCTAATTCTTACGAATATTATAAAATTAAATAGTAGAACATGCAAGAAATAAACAAAAAGAAGGTGGCTTAGCCACCTTCATATATATAAAATTTAGTATTAATATGGAAATTATCTAGAAAATTCAACCAAAGCTCTTACTGAACGAGCTGTATCTCTTACTGATTCATCAGAATGTAGATTCATTGTATCTTCTAAAATTTTGATAGCTTCTGTTTTATCAGAAAGAGCTAACACTTCATTTATTGCACTCATTGCAACTCTAGTTGAAAGATCGTGAATTCCTTTTCCTTTTTCTATAAGTGCAATTCTCAAAGATTCATGAGTATTTCTTCTAATTAACGCTTGAGCAGTTCTTTCACGAATCTCATCTATCGGAGAATTAGTTCCGATTTCATTTAACACTCTAATTGCTTGCTCAGCATCTTCGTGTCTTGAAAGTGCTTCAATTATATTATAAACTCTTGATGTATTCATAATTTTCTCCTTGTCCTACCTATGCTAATTCCGCCTTGAGCATACCCTCAAGTTCATTTACAGGACGTTTAAGTAAATTATTTACACCATAAGGATTGTGATTAAATTTTTCACTTACGAATTGTCCTAGTCCATTCAAATCAAAAGTAACTTCTGTATTTTTTGCTTGTTCCCACCAGTTAGAAACATTATCTTTAACTCTGCGACCAAATGACACAACTGAATTTAATCTTGATTTAATAGCATTGTTAAATGAATTAATATTCCCAACTACAGCACTAGCAAACATTCTACCACGTTCTTTGATAGAATGACCTATGTGAGTTTTATTAGCAGTTGTTTGGAACACATCTGCCTGAATAACATTTCCTTTGAAACTAATTCCAAAAGGATTTGAAGCATGCTGCTGAGTTTCAGTAGCTCTAGCTTCGGATTTGAGTGATTTAAAAATACCAACACCGTTAGTATTAAAAGTAATTTTCGCCATATCCAATACCTACTCTTTCTTCTGTGACTTAACTGTTATAATTTAACATAACCCCATATGCTATAAATCGACTGAAAAGTTGAATTAACGAAGAGTTTTCTACAACTTTAGTTTAATAAATTAATAATTAAGTTATGTAACAATTTTTAGCAAAAACAGCGAAAAGACTAAAGTTTTCAAACTAAATACCGATACCTTAGCATATATGTACTTAAAATGGAGATAAATTATGGCAATTACCGGAGTAAATGTAAACACACCACAGCAAGTAACAAACCAAACTCAAGCAAACGCAACTGAAAACACAACAGCAACACAACAAACAGAAGAAAACTTATTCGTAAACGAAACCGCCGCAACCAACGAAACCGGTAATGTAGCAACGGTTGAAGAAGTAGAAGCTGAAATTGGCGAACTAAAATCTATTGGGGAGAAATTAGGGTTAGATTTAACAGGTGATTTGGAAAAAGATTTTGATGCACTCAACGAGTATCCGGGTAAACTTGATGCTATGCTCGAGAAAATAGAAAAATTAATTGAAGAAAAATTGCAAGAATTAAAAGACCTAGAAGGGGAACAAGCTGCATTATTGCAAGATGAAACGACAATCAAAGCCAGAATCGAACAATTAACCAATAAACAAAAATTAAACGAAGAACAGCAAAAAGAACTTGCTCAGCAAATAGAAACAACAAAAGCTAATAACGAAATGGCACAAGTTGATTTTCAAGTTCAGTACAGCACAAAACTTGCCGAAGCTGAAGCTTCTTATAATCCTGAAAAACACGGTGAAGATAAACAAAAATACATAAATGAACAAATGGAAGGATTTGGCAAAGCTCAAACAACAGACCTTACTTCTATGCAAAGCGAACTGGGTTCTCTACAAAGTGAAGGCACAGAGTTGGCAATGCTGTTAAACACAACAAACACCACATTGACAAACGTTCAGAATAAACTGCAAACGGTAGACGTTAAAATTACTGCGGTAAAAAGCGAAATTGAAGTCGCAAACAAAGATAAAGCCGCGGTTGAAGCAGAAATAAAAACAATTCCTGCCAAGGCAAAAGAAGTTATAAAAAACTCGGTAGACCCTGCCGAATGGGCAATTATCGAACAAAGTAACGTAAATTTTTCTGAAACATTGGAAGACGGAACACCTCGATATATGCTAGCTAAAGGAAAAGAAGATAACAAATTCCACATCTATGACATGGGTGCAGGTGGTGCTAGTATAGTAAGACAAAATGCACCGGGTAAAGGGTTTGATATCATCAAACGTGGCAATGGTTATCTCGGTAGCTATAAATCAGCTGCAGATGGAACCGAAGGTGCAAATAAAACATTTAAATTTACACTGTCTGACACAAGCTTTAGCTCTACAAAAGAATCCGCAACCTACAAAACATATTCTCCGCTTGCATTTGATTTAAATGGCGGTGGTTTCCAAACATCTAACGAAACAATTGATTTCGATATAGATGGTGATGGACAAATGGATAAGATTAACAACGTCTTTGAAGGAATTTTAGCCTTCGACAAAGACGGCGACGGGTTGGTCGGTGAAAATGGTAGCGAATTATTCGGAAATAACACCGACTTAGATAATGACGGACAAGCCGATGGATACAAAGATGGTTTTGAAGCACTAAAAGCACTGGCTATGAAGGAAAATCTATTTAATGGCATTGACGATTTAACCCTTGATGCAAGCGACTTAGAAGTCTTATCTGAAAAATACGGATTAACAATGCAGATGGGATACAACGGAGAAACAAAATCTTTCGGTGAACTTGGTATTAGCCAAATAAATCTCGCAGCAACAAATGAAACGACACTTCAAGATAATTTTGATGGTAAAAATAACCAACTGATGACTCAAGAAGGAGCTACATTTATTCAAAACGGACAAGAAAAAGATTACGCCGACATCTGGCATGTTAAAAAATAATATTTCTGAAAAAGGCAGCTGTAATAGCTGCCTTTTTTAATCAACAAAATTGTAACAAACTATTAATATATTTGCATTAATACGCATTTTTTTTGTAATATAATACTTTATATAAGTGTGAAGAAGGAAAAGTGTGTTTGCTTTTCGTAGGAGTGTTGAATGTATAGTCCAGAATTGATGAAATTTTTGTTGGCTTATAATGAAGGTGAAGAAAAGAAAACCTCTAAAATAGAATATAAGTTCAAAGACGGCAATGGTTTAAAAGAACTTGCTCCTGTTATAGTTACAATTAAGAATAACTACTAATTTTTGTAACACTCATATTAGTTAGCTTAGTGCTTTATTTTTTATGTTAAAATAAAGACATGAACACCCATACAGAAAAAATTGAAAAGTTCGAATTTAAAAAAGTTAGAGCTTTTTTTGAAGAATTAGATGCAGAATTTTCAGAACAACAATTTGCCGTATTTAGAGCAAAAACTGCAAGCTGCGTAGCTGTTTTATACAACAGTGGAAAACTTTTAATACAAGGTTCAGATGTAACCGAGGTTGTTCAATTATTCCTATCAAAAATGAACAAGGCTAAGCAAACAGCCCAAAACTCTTCCATCCCAACATCAACAGATAATAATTTTATCAATCATATAGGTGTAGACGAATCAGGAAAAGGCGATTTTTTCGGACCTTTGGTCATTGCAGGAGTACTGGCGACAAATGAAAATTCGGAAAAATTTATAAAGGAAGGAATCAAAGATAGCAAAAAATTATCTGATGAAAAAATCATTAAGCTTGCAGGCATAATTAAAGCAAATGCCACGCACTCAGTAGTTGTAATAGGCAATGAAAAATACAATGAATTATATGAAAAATTCAAAAACCTGAATAAACTTTTAGCGTGGGGACATGCCAGAGTAATTGAAAATATATTGGAAAAACAGCATTGCGAATATGCATTATCAGATAAGTTTGGCAAAGACAATCTCATCAAAGAAGCATTATTAGAAAAAGGACAAAAAATTCATTTAGACCAAAAAATCAGAGGTGAAGAAGATATTGCAGTAGCGGCAGCATCAGTTCTGGCAAGAGCAGAATATGTAAATCGAATGCAAACATTAAG
>JAFQTK010000173.1 GCA_017409065.1 bacterium | reverse complement strand
GGTACCAATTTGGAGAAAGTGATACAAAAATTATTCCCTGCTTATTAGTCTTATATGTTCCAACCAAAGTTCCATCAATTTCTTTTATACTAAATTTACAATTTGCAAGTGGTTCTCCAGTACCTTTTATTGTCTTTTTAATTATAAGTCCACTTTTTATATCATTTATAACTTTTAATGTATATGTTTCTCCTGACTTTACTTCAATAGTTCTTTCTGTTTCATCTAATATGTGGGTATCCAAAGTTTTTTCCTCCTTAACCACATAAAATTTGGGTTCTATTGATGAAAGCCTTATAAATCCATCCGAGTCAGTTTCATAAAGTCCATTACCCACGTTTTGTCCATCTACTGTCGTAATTCTAAATTGTACGCCTTCTAATGCATTTCCTTCATTATCCACTTTCTGAATTACAAGATTTCCATATGGCGAATTGTAAAATTCAACTATTGCAGGTTCGCCTAACTTTACTTCAATGTTTTTAGGTAGCTGATCTAAAACATATCCTTCCACAGACAATTCAGTTACTGTGTACCAGGTTGGTTCTAATTCAGGGATACAAATAAAGCCATAAATATCTGTATTTCCTTCATAAACAAACTCTCCATTCATTTTAGTTACACGAAATCTTGCATTAGCCACTGGTTCACGCGTTTTACTATCAATCTTTTTAATATAGAGTGGACTCAAAGCATCGTTAGTGAATTTTACTACTCTATTTTCGTGCTTAGTTATTAAAACTTCCTTTTCTTCCTCTAAAGCTTTATAACCTGGGCTTGCTTTTCGCTCAATTATCTTTAATCTAGTTGGGAACGGAATGTTCTCAATCAAAATTTCACCATTTTCATCCGTATAAAACTCTCCTAAACTTGTTTCTCCATCATCATCTTTGCGAATAATCTCAAATACCGTATTTTCCAGAAAAGAATTTGAAATTTTATCTGTCTTAATAATTTTTAAACTTGCTCTTGGCTGGTTCTCAAATTGAACAACAGAAGTTTTATTTCTAACTAATGTTACAGACTGAGGAATATCTGATAATATATGGGTTTCAGGAACATATACCTCTATAATTTCTACTACCCCTTCGTCAAGTTTGTCGATTAACACCTCACCGTTTTCATCTGTTGTAAATATACCAATAGTTGAATTATCTGCTTTAGTCACCTTAAATTTCGTTCCCGACACAGGCTTCCCTGAAACGGCATCTGTTTTTAAAATTTTCAGTTTTGGCTTCTCATCATTGACCACAACCAACTGACTTGTTTTGCCGGGGAATAATTCAATTATATATTCAGTTGGATCTAATATGTAGTTATCATTTACCGACTTTTCCACTACTGATACCACTGCTGGCTCTAATCCTTCTAAATAAATAACACCTTGTGCATTAGTCTTATACTCTACAGGAGTCTTGCCTATTTGTGCCACGCTAAATACTGCATTAGGTATCGGTTCACCTTTAGCACTTACTTTTATTATATTTAGAGAAGGTTTCTTTGTGTTAGTAAAAACAAATAAAGCATCTGGCTCTCCAGCTTCTATTTTTACTACTCGTACACCATCATCAATTACATAGCCATTTAACCCATCTGACTTTTCTACAATTTCATAGCTTCCAGGTTCTAAGTCTGAAAGACTTATTATACCTTCTTCTGTTGTTATTCTCTCCTCAAAAAAATCTCCACCTATTTGTTTTATAGAGAATATCACTTGAGAGATAGGCTCATAGCTCTGCGAATCGACTTTGAGCAAGTTTATGCCACTTTTCTTTAAATTAAAAAATACAAGCTCTGCTGTTTTCCCTGCTTTTACCTCTACCTCTTGAGGATAGCTATCTACAACATAACTTGGATTTCCATTAGAAATTTCCTTTACCAAATAAGTTCCCTCTTTTTCTAAATTTGAGATAAGTATTTCTCCCATTTCCCCTGTTTCATATGTGCCTACATATTCGGTATCACAATATACCTCGAAAAATACGTTCGGCAAGGGAATATTATTGATTTTATCCATCTTGATTATTCGGAGGCTTGGAGTTGAAGTGTTTTTTAAGGTAACTTTGCTTGTTCTTCCCGATTCTACATTTACTGTTACTACCTCATTCGTTTTTAAGTAGCCATTTGGACTGTTTTTTTCTGTAATTTCCCAAGCACCAATTACAGCTTCTAATCTTGCAATACCAGAAGCACCTGTAGTCATTGTATAAATTCTACCAGTGGTTATATTTTTAGCCTGTATAACTGCACCGGATAATTTATTTCCATTATCTCCGTCAATTTTCTCGATTTCTAAAATTCCATACGCATCGTTGTAAAATGTAACTTCAGCCGTTTCGTTATATCTTACAGTTACATTTTGTGTCGAATTATCGCCAATTAAATGATTCTTACTACTCGAAATCTCCTTCACTGTAAAATTCCCTGTAATACTAAGCGGAATATTTATTTCTCCAGCACCTGTTGTAGTAAACCTTCCTACTGTTTCGCCATCAGGACCAATAACCTCGAATACAGCACCTTCGAGTGGAATATTGGTTCCAGTTTCATATTTTTTTATTGTAAGCCATGTACCTTCATCTAACTCAGCTTGTGGTGCAAAACTACTTGTTACACTTGCCATTGATATGTATGCCGGATCTGTGTCACATAAATAATCTTGTTTCTCAGGATCATATGAAATTCCATAATAAACTACATATCTATACTGCAATGCCTGCAAATTTATTTGTACCTGTGATATTTCTTCTTCATCCATATCTTTAGGATACAACACTTTAAATTTACCTGATAAATAATTACCATCTTGGCTTACAGGGAATTGAGTTATCTTATTATTTTGTGAATCAACTATCTTAACGCCATCAGGGACTTCATCAGGTTCAGCAAACATTACTGCTATTGCTCCATTTGGCAAGTATGTGTTTGCTTTTACAATAAATTCCTGCGATAAATAGTCACTATCCACTTTATCTTCTATTACTGTACTTGTTAATGGTGTAGCTGTTAATGTAGGCTGTATTGTTTCTGTCCAGGTAACACCATTGTTATAGATTTTTCTTGCTGCGTTTAACACTCTTGTCGCTGCCTCTTGGTCTGCACAATTAGCATTAACTTTTACAGCATTAATATCCCAACTGTTTATTAAATAACACCATAGTGCTATTTTTGTACTATAATAAGCTTCATATTTATCTTTAAGCCCCAGTGATGTAAAACTTTGTCTTGGATACCCATTACTAATTATCCCTACAAGTTTAGGATCACTTGCAAGTGATGCACAGTTGACTGTGTAGCTACCAACTTGTCCAGCCCCTGGATCGTTCGGATTAACGCAATAAGCAGGGATCTCTTTTGTTTCTCCAGTAAAATCACTAAAATACTCATAATATGCGTATTTTAGATTTTGCACACCACGCCCTGCGACTAAATAATTCATTGTAGTACCATCACAATGTATGTCAACATCTCCTAAAGCTTCTTCTACTGTACTTGCTGCATTTGCCATATTACATCCTAAACCTAATGAAGCAAGAGTTATAATTAAGAAAAACAATTTCTTCATAATTTACCTCCATTTTTTAAATTAAAAAAAGCAAGAATATGTAGAAAAAAATCTACATACCCCTGCTTCTTTTTATAATAATCTATTCTAAATAATAAACTGTATGCAAGAACCTACCGTCTTTATAACTATCATAAGCTATCACACGCCAGGTCCTACACGGACAGCTATCAAACACTTTTTTTATCTCAGATGCTCGATATGGCCACATCATTTGTGGCTCACCAAGTATCTCAAACGAAACTTTAACTTTATCAGTTCCTCCTTTGTATTTTGCAATCGTACCATTTTCCCAAGTTGCAGGATTTGAACCTATAAGATTATATAATTCTAATTGCATTCTTTTGGTTTCATGCAAATTCAAAATTGATGTTCGTCCATTGCCGAAATCTTTAACTACAGCTTCCGGGAATTCTAATTCCGGGAATTGTGTCCAATCGCACGTAGGCTGAGGTAACTCCGGTTCTGCCGGTTTAGCCTTAGTTATCGTAAATGTTGTTTTTTCCCCAGTAAACTTACCATCAGCAAATCTTTCTGCTTCAATGACAGTTCCTACAGGTGGACAAAATGATTCTGCACTTTGTGGTACTTTTATAATTTTCTCTTTTGTTTCATTAACTTCCTGTTCTTCTGTTATTCCTTGTTCTTCATACGGCTTCGTTGTATCAATCAAAACCTTCTGTTCTGATTCATTCCATAAAACATTAAAATCTAATGCTTTTCCTAAATCTTTTAGTTTGAAATAATTATAGCCATCAATGTTATACGCATCAAATGCTACTTGATTTCCATTTACATATATAGGATGACTTGTTTTTGTTATTACCGAATCAACTGCAAAGCATCCTGATACTATAATTACTCCTACTACAATTCCACTTAAAAATTTTCGCATAATAATTCCCCCTTTGCTATTCTTATAGTCTGGGTAAATTATTTTTGCAACTTCCACTATTTAAGCTCTTTTGCCTGCACACATAAACGTAGAAGTGGTTGATTTTCAAGACAAGTTATTAATGTTATCATATTCTCACTCGATGGATTAAGTCTTGATAAATCTGTAACTCCTATCTGTCCAACATAAAACACCTCATATTTTCTCGTACCTAACTCTGTTTTATAAGTTATAATATCTCCCTTAGATAACTTCTTAAGTTTCCCAAAGTTATCATTTACTCCTCTGTTATGACCTGCAAGCCCGATATTACCGTTCCAATAACTTGTTTCAGCGAAATGGCCAACCCCTTTTTTCATACTGTTTGAAGTTGTACCATCATAAACCTTAACATTTAAGCCTATTTCAGAAATCTTTAACGTGCCAATACTTCCATCATCTCTTAATACATCATTTTTGCTTGTGTATTGAATGGTATTAATTATCTCATTTCTTATAATATTCGCATAATCTCCATATTTAATAGTTGGATATGTAATATTATTAGAAATATAGTTATTGGTACTTTGTGCTTTTATTGTCGTTATATTTACTGATGTTGGACTGTAGTAATACTCAGAATCTACCTTTGGAGAAAAAATATAATCGGCAGCGTAACTTGTGTTTACGATACCGATTATCACTAAACTACCTAATAAAAACTTAAGTTTGTTCTTCAATTTTATCACCACTTTCACCTTTAGGAACATACACCTGAACTTTATCTTTCTTTGGTTTAGGCTGTGGCTTATTATTTTCCACATATTCACTTGTTTTATCTTTTGTAATTGCTTCCTGCACTCTTTCTTTAGCTATCTCGCTATTCTCTTTTTCTGGTTCTTCAGCTCTGTTTTTATTTAAGAATCTTAAAATAAAAAATACAGTTCCACTAATTACAATTCCACCTAATACAATCCATAACCAAATAAAGTTATATATACGTTCGCCTGCATACACTACTGAAATTATTGAATTACTTTCTAATTCTTTTGTAACTTCACCTATGTAAGTTATTGTTGTAGCATATCCTGTTGACTTGCTACCATAAGCCGTTCCTGAATAATAGGCTACAGCATTATATGAACTTGGAACCAATGTACTTCCGACTAAATTTGTTCCTGTAGTCTGCCACTCAATATCTACTAATGCCAGTTCTTTACCATTCTTTGTTATTGATTTAGCTATATATGATGTATCATTTCTTGATAAATCAGTATATGTTTTTGTATCAGTAACAGTATAACTATAACTCTTTGTTCCCAAACTTTCAGTAAATAAATTCGTAGTATTCATTAATAATTGACCTCTATATCCATCTTTATCATAGTCAATTATCACTGGAGCCTGTTTTAAAATCTTATTCATATCATTAGAATTTGAATTGATTACTACTTGAGTACTTGCTAATTTAGTATCAGTTTTCGGTTCACTATTTTTTCTTAATATATCTCGTACTTCATACTGATACTTCCCTCTTTCAAAAGACTCCTCTACTAAATCATACGGATTGACTGTTGCTGGAACTTCATAGTTTTTTATAAGCAACATCTCGCCATCTTCCTCCATAGTAGATACCGAAACTGGAAAATACATAGGTTTTTCCGATACTTCATTCACTTCTGTTACTGAAATTGTATTTACTTTATTATCTTTTGGTGTCGCTCTGGTATTACAAGCTGTTAGACAAGATACTGTCATTACTGCTAATAATGGGATTATTATTTTTTTCATAATTGTATTTCCTCCTTATATTTTTAGTTTTAGGAAATACCTTCTATGGACCTCTAATAAAAATCATAATAAGGCTCATATCCTTCACCTATATAAATTGTTTTAAGACTTTTGTTATAATTCCAATAGCAATCCCATTATCTTCATCTATCCTGGTTATAACAAAAGACACCTCATCCCTTTTGGTAGGTGCCTTTCTATCGTGAACTGCAAGAGCAATAGCATTTACTCCCACATTAAGTCTTACATAAATAACATTTTGATCTAAACCTGTTACTTTTCCAATGTATTTTCCTTGAACAATACATTTTTTTATATTTTCCTTTGATGGATTATCCATAGCCTCTTTAATTGAAGCAGATACATAGATCTCATTTTGATCTATTACTTCTAATTCCATTATTTTTACATATATTCTATCCCCTACTTCATAAGTATCTCTTAAATCTTCTAACCATTCCCAAGCGGCATTTTTTATACTCACTACCGTTTCTACACCAAACATTTCAACTCTCATGGTTTTATCTCCAACTGCGACCACTCTTGACTCAACCTTTTTCCCAACAGTTATTCTGGGTTTTCCATCAATCTCATTTATATAATACTGTTGACGCTTTTTTAACATTGCTGACTTTCTACTTCCTACAACCTTTTTTTCTTTCTTATCAATACCTGAAATAATAAAATCAATTTCTGCTCCAAGCATTCTACTTAGAATCTGAGCATAACGATTATTCAGTTCCAAATTACTTTGGTCATCGTATTCGCTAATGTCTATCATCATCTCGTTTGCTGGTATTACTATTCTAAACTCCTTATAATAAACAACAGCAATGTAACTACCACTCGGTAACTTTTCAATACCTTCTAATTTTGCTGATAAAATCCTTTTACTTTTCATTGAGGTTCGTAATTCTAACCATAAAAGAGCATCCTTTTCATCCTGTGTTAAAACCTTTTCATCCTCATTAAGTACAACTTCTGCACTCTCTTTAATCCTTCTTTTCCTTGAAGTAACTTTTGTTACTTCTGCTTCTTCAACCTGTTCTTCTTTTTTCTTTCTTGGCATATTAGTCCCTCCTTTAAAAAAAATAAACCATATTAAACTATGGTTCTTTTAAAACTATTTTCTTAACTTTTTCCGTTTTTAATGTAGGTTCATCTTTTGGTTTAGACTGCCAACCTGGAATATAATTTGTTGCTTTACTCTTTATTATTTTTTTTGAATCTGGATGCAATGTATAGTCAAACTTTTCGAGTTCTAATACTTTTTGTCCCCTTAATATAACTAATTCTTTATCCAATGGCATTCTCATAATCTCGTCCATTGTCATTAGTTTTCTTCTTCCCACTGAAGTCGTTTCTCTATATTGTGGTGCATAATTACTTACTTGCCAAGTAGATAATACTTTTTGAGTACTTGTAACTCCAATAGTTATTTCACCCGTTCTATTGCTTATAAACTGAGCTGTAAGTTCATCAGTACAACCTAAAAATAGCTGAGTATCTGCATTTCCTATAATTTCTTGCCATACATTACTTGGATACCTATTTTGTAATTGTGCTAAATTTTGAAAGATGATTGCAATACTTATTCCCCGGCTACGAACGGTAGATATTTTCTTTTGAAAATCTACAATTCCACCTATGTTTGGGAATTCATCTAAAATAAAGGCAACTTCATAATCACAACGACCATTCTTACCATTTTTATCTGCATACCTAACTAACTTAATAAACGCAAATGAGAAAAATAACGAGGATAAAAAGTCAAAGGTTGAATCTTGATCCGAAGTTATACAAAAATATGCACACTTTTCTTTTGCCGGCAACT
>JAFQTK010000172.1 GCA_017409065.1 bacterium | reverse complement strand
GTACTTATATAAAAACATTTTAAAAATCATAATTGCTATAAAAAGTATCTACGGAGTATATACTATTTTTCTAAAATATCCTCAATCCCAACAAATACAATATATACAGCAGTATATATTCATATTTACAAAACTTAATATTTGGCCTAATCGTTTATGTAATCAATCAAGAAGTTTAGGAATATTATAAAAAGCCGAGAATGTAAAAGGCGAGCCGATTTTCGCCACTTTTGGGAAGTTTGAGAAAAATTCAGTTTTTTCCATTTTTCTTCCTACTAATTTCTAGTTAAGTTAATTAAATTTTCCCTTAATTTACGGTATTTTACAGCCCAAAGAAGAAGAATTTTAATAAGGTTAGTATCTCTGCCATCAGGAACAACAAACTAATCTTAAAAAACTGCAATTTAAAATTTTAAAACTTATTTAAATCCAATTTAAAAAATTTAAAATTTTCAAAGAAAAAAATAGCCAAGAATATAAATATAACAATGATTTAAAGTTTTTTAAAATATACAGAACACTTTTTTAAATGCTTTTTAAAAAGATTTTATTGAATATTTTTTAGTAATATAAAATAAAAGAAAATTTGAAATATTTTATAAAACAAATGTGAAAGTTAGGCAAAAGTTAGGCAAGAAGTTGGGCAATATAAATATATACACTAGATATATAAAAAGATGGAATTTCTATTGCACTTTTGGCTTATATTCTCTTTTTAAAAACTCTTCTATACCATTACTACAACTACCATCAGTATAATTCATTTCACATCTAGAGCCACGATAAGCACAATATGAACAAGCATATTTGCCAGATATTAGTTCAGCAGCAATTCTTACATCTTTTATACTTAAAAACTTATCAAAGTTTGTTATTACTTTTGTTCCCATAAACCCTCCTTAAAATAGTTTTAATTGATTATTATTCTCTTGATTATTCATTTGTTGTTGCTTCAATTTAATGTAATAAAGCAAATTGGTATCACTAGGAATTAGGGGCTGGTCTTTTAATGAACCACAGCCCCATACACAATAATTAGGAATATTATTTGAAGAAATAATTCTGCCACAATGTGGACAATATTTACTAGGCACTTGCTTCTTCCTCTTTATTATAAAAATTGAAGTCTAATTGTCCCTCAATTGGTGCTTCGATTTTCGCAGCTTTAATTATTTCTCTTACATAAGAATCTGAAACACCATATTTTCTTTGAATCTGTCTAATTGAAGAAGTTGTACCATTATATTCGGAAAGAATTATTTTCTTTTCAATATTAATTAACCCTTTTGTTGGAACTTGAATAATATTTCCTGTCATATTAATTAATATAGATACAGCAACATCAGCACCACATAAATCAAATATTTCTTCAAAAACTTCAGTAGGCATATCTTCTTTTGTAAGAGTATCTGTGTCTATTTTCAAACCTTTGTATTCTATAATTGCCATTGTCATATCCCCCTTTAGTTAATCATAGTTGCCGCAATTTTAACTGTATTAGGTTCGATTGTAAGTTTGTCTTCTTTTACAATTTGAACACCAATTCTGGTTAAAATATTTGAGTCAAGTTTTTTAACTTCATCTTTATCTAACTCTTCTTTTGTTCTGATGCACCAATCATAGTTTAATTGTTTTAATGCTTTAATTGCTGCTCCAATGCTGCTACAAACAACTTTTTCTGATAAACGATATGAAATCAAACCAAAATTAAGTTTTTTATTTCGCTTATTTAAGAATGTATCCTTATTTTGCTCGCAGAAACGAGAAATTTCTTTTTCAATTTGTTTGATTTCAGTTTGAATTAAACTACTTTGAGATGTGTATTTTAGTTTTAATTCATTAACTTTTTCTGTTAATTCATTGTCTAAATTTGTTTTTTGGATTTGTAATTCACCCAATTTTTTGAGGGAAGAATCTATTTCTTCCCAATTTTTCAAACTACTTTCTTTTTTCTTTGCCATTCGTATTCTCCTCAATTTGAAATTTGTACATAACACATATTTGTAACTTTGTATTTATCCTCAGCCATTGCAACTTCATAGGCTCTATCATAAATATCTTGACCAGAACCATTTTTAATAGCCTCATTTAATCGTTCATTGGCTCTTCTAAGATTTTCTTTTGCTTTTTCAAGTTTTACCTTAAAAAAAGATATAAACATTTGTCTTCTAAAATCTTCTTTTATATGCTTGTTCATAATAGTTCGCTCGCTTTCTCTTGCATTGTTTCGATTGCTTTTATCACTTTGCTGACATCTTCTTGAGTTAAGAAATTCAGTCTTTGCTTTCCTGTTATCCTTAGAATAAAGCGATTTAATGCTCGTTCCTTTGCTTCGTCTGTTGGCTGAGTAGAAACTTGCTTCCACATAACATCAATTTTTCTTAATTGTTTAGGAGTTGCCATACCAAAACGACCAGACATATTTGAATATTTTGAAAAATATTTATCACTTCTTTTAACATACAAACCAAGACTAACTGCTTTTGTTTTTAGGCTATCTAATAATTCATTTGCTTGTTCATAAGTCAATTGAGTTGAACTTTCTACGCAGTAATTTGCAAGAATTTCTCTATATGTATCCTCGTCAAGACTCAATACTTTTCTCAAATATCCAATAGTTTGTCTTTGTTTTGGAGAACTCATCATATTAACAATTTCTCCCTTGAAGCATCAATTACATCAACACTTAATTCAATTTTTTCGCTTGTTGTAATTTCCAAACATAAATCTAGTAAATTTTGGACTGCACGTGCGTTGTAATGAGAGACTACCGCAATTGTCTTAATTAATTCTTTAGAACAATTTGGGTAATACTGAACAACTAAACTTTCAACATCAGAAAGGCTTAACGAATCAATTTTAGTAATATAACCAATCCTACTAGTAATATATGGAAAACCATTTTTAACCTTTTTCAGAAGTTCAAAAAGTTCATAAGTTCCAACAAACAAAATCCCACATGAATTATTTGTTTTGTCGTGAATTTTTCTAAGGATTTTAAAAATATCAACTTTTAAATTTTCCGCTTCGTCAATAATAATTAGATGTTTGTTTTTTTCTAATTTCTTAATTACATTTGAAGTAAATTCTTCTAAAGTAATATTTTGGTAGTAGTTTAATTTTAGTTGATCAGCAATATCTTGAAGAACTGCTCTTACTGATGTATTTTCAATAGGGTCAACAACTATAACACCTGTTAATGTTCTTTGATATTCATTAATTGCTGTTGTTTTACCGATACCAGGAAGTCCATAACAAACACCCATTTTCCCTTTTAATTGGCACATATTAGCAGCATTAAATATCTTTTTAACAGTATTAATTTCACAGAATTTTAACGATTTATTATCTGTTTCTTCCCTTTTGTTGAAGAATCCCAAATATTTTTTTAATTCATTTTCTAGTGTTACAACATCACCATTATAATTGCTGCTTAAATATAAACTAATAGTTGAAGATGAAACATTAACACCTTTTGCAATAGTCTTTGCAAGAACTTTTTTAGACGAAATTAAATCTCTAATTTTGTCTTGAATATCTTTGTCATAAACTTTCTTTTCTTCAGAAACAAAATCCTCATTCATTTCGTGCTGTTCTAGTAAACTAGCATTCTTCATAAATAAATCCTCCTTAAATTGTGTACCTTTTCTTTTCTGGTAAGTATAAATGTGCGTTCTCATAACCTGTTATTTCATAGGTTTTCTTTTGTTGTCTTTTTTTCTCGATTAGAGCAACTTCTTGATTTGCCCACGAAACATCATCAAAAGGACTATTGCTCATCAATAACTTGGTTTTCTTCATAGAACCACTAATCATTGCATTTTGAGCCTTTTGTGCTTGTCTAAGTGTATAAATATCAGTTGCAGAACCGAAGTAACGAGCCATTGCGTTATATCTAATAACAGTATTGGCTTCGCCAATATATTCACCCTTGAGTGAATAAACTTTTAATTTTGAAATATCAAATAAACTATATTTAACTAATACTTTTGCATTTGTTCCATATAATTCGTTGCCTGTATATTCGTAGCCAAAAAGTTTGATTGTACTTCTTCTTAATGTTCTTATTTCAGAAGACATCATAAGTTCATCAAGCATATCTATATTAATGCCTGTACCTTTTCCAGCCTCAAAAACTTCTTCAATTGTTAAGCCATTTGCTAGTTTTTTAGAGCGATAGAATTTTAACCATTCATCAATAATTACTTTTGCTTGTTCAATAGTAGGAATTTTGTCGTTTTTATGAAGTTCTTTGTGGAACTTTTCATTTCTTTTTATGTGTGCTGGTTGTTTAGAAATGCTGCTTCCAATATATGAACTAATAGCAGGTGGACAAGATTGAACAAAATCACCAAAGGAACGTTCAACAATCTTTGCTTTACCATTGTACGGTTTTGCAAAAGTTGTTTTAATTCCAAGTTGTGCATAAATGCCTTTGAATGAATCGAAACTATCTGTTCCTGTAAAGTATTTACCACGAAATGCTCTACCATTATCCATATAAACAACTTTAGGAAGTTTTCCCAGTCTTATAATGGCATTTCTTAATGCTGATGAAATACATTGAGTATTTTCTGAAAACATAATTTCATAGCCGACAAAATCACGACTAGCCCAATCCATAAATACAACCATAGTTGCTCTGGCTGGTTTACCTGTGAAAGGGTTAATAATCATAAAGTCTAGTTTGTTACCGTCGGCAACAAGAATATCACCAACTTCTAAAGAAGAAACATCTCTTCTGATAGAAGGAACTACTTTGTCTTTTAATGCTTTTTCGCCTTGTCTTGAAAGAACTTCAAAATCATAATGATTTCTAGAAATATATTTTGCAAATCTTCTATAAGTTGCAAGTGATTTAATTTCTATACCATTTTGCACCGCCTTATATTTTAAAATATTGTAAGCAGTGCTTAAATTAAATTGTGCATCATTATAGTATAATTTAACAAATGCTTGCTTTTCTTCATCTGTTAATGAAGTATTTAATTGTGATTCCCCTGTATAATTATAATTATTTATTAACGAAAAATAATTATTATTGTTATCCGCTAATATTTTCTTCCAACGATATAAACTGCCGATTGAAACTTTACCAAGAGTTTTATATAACTTTTTGTTTAGAGTGCCACTATGATAAAAAACTAAAAAGTCTTTATCTGCTTGTTTTTTGTCAGATTTATCCTCTCTAAAATTTTGCCAATAATCAACAATATTGAATTTTGCAAGTGCAATTTCTTTTGCATTATCTGGAATAACAAGAGGAGCGGAACTGCCCATATTTGGAGAGAGGACAGTTCCATTATCGAAAGGTAAATGATGATTAAACTCACCACTTAGGTTTGGAAAATTGAAAGAAACGAGGGGATTATGGTCATAACTAAGTCCCTGTATCTGTTTATCACCCTCGATAGAATAGCCGATTAATTTTGCTTGTAATTCTTGTTCTAAAGAAGCAACAAGAATTTCATATTTTAAACCACTTTTGCCGCCACCAGCAGAAACTTTACGAAAAGAATATTTATTTTTCAAACATCTATCTTTCAAAGTTCTTTCTGGTTTTCCAGTTAATTGAGAAACCTGTTTTATTGATAAATATGAATATGTATCAATATAATTTTTCATTAAGATATGTACCCCAAAACTGAACCTATAAACATACATGGTAAATAAATACTTGCTTCACCTGTGTAAAACAAAATGGCACCACACGTTAAGAAGATTAATGCTAAAGTTTGTCTAGACATTTTCTACTCCGTCATTGAAATCGTGAACATCTGCAACTGAACTTATTAAATCTGTTAATTTTTTAAATGCAGTTTTATCGCCATTAAAAGTATCTTTTAATAAGGTAACTGATTTAGAAAATAATTTATTTTCTTCATTAATTCCTAGAATTTCTTTTATATAATTTAAAATAGAAGGATTATGTGTTTTTCCGTAAATAATATTATGAACAGTAACGTAATGAACACCCAAATCACTTGCTATTTGTTGTTGCGTAATTTCTTTTTCTAATAAAAGATTTTTAATTTGAGCAATATCTTCTTTTTTTGCAGTAGCAATTCTTTTAGTTCTTTGCTCATTTGCTTCTTTTCTTTTTTGGTATTCTTGTTTAATTCTTTCTTTAATTATTTTAGTTGCCCATTGACGGAACATAATTCCTCTTTTTGAGTTTACTCTATAACCAACTGAAATAATTGCATCTAGGTTATAATGGGCTACATTGTACTGTTTACCGTCATTTGAAGTTTGTGCGAAAAACGCAACAACTGAATTTTTAACTAATTCATTTTCCTCGAAAATATTTTGAAGATGTCTTGAAATTCTTGATTTATCTACTCCAAACAACTGAGCCATTTGTTTTTGAGTTAGCCAAACATCATCTTGTACTTGAGTAACTTGTAAAATATTTGTTTCATCGATTTGATAAGGTACTACATTGTAATTTTTTGTTGTCATATTTCCTCCTTATATTCCCAAGTTCTCTTTTAACCAGTTTTCTACTTTTGGGTTGTATCCTTTTCCGTTGATAACATTGCATACCCAAACATAAGAAATTCCGAGTTCTTCTGCCATAGTTCTTTGCGTGTAACCATTTATGCGTAATAAATAATTTATCTTCGCTGCACGCTTGATGTTTCTTCTACTGTTTGTTTGTGTTAGCATATTAGTATCCTTTAATAAAATAACTAAACAAATTAATCAATTTACAATAGAAGTATAACTTAGTTATCATTTTATGTCAATATTGATATATTAGTTTAACGAGGTTTATTTAATGAATTTAGAACAAGCAAGAATTTATTTGGAAAGAATTACTAATTCAAGGATTAGTAATAATGAACTTTGTCTTGCTTTAGATATGAAAAAATCTAATTTATCTAGAAAATTAAAAGAAAAATCAAAATTGAGAGAATGCCATAAAGAAGCATTAGAAAAGTATTATAACTTAAAATTTCCTAATAATGTTGAAGAACTTTTAGAAGAAGCAAGTAATAATTATAGTTTGCTTGAAGATATAATAGTAAAAGTTCTTAACTATACATCAAATTCAACATTACCTATTAAGGTTACCGATGAAAAAAAAGCGAAATTAATTACGACATTATATAGAATGGTTCAATATAATGCTGTTGAAGTTAATGATACGTTAATTGAAAACTTATTAAGATTAACAGATAATTAAAAAAAGAAGCAGAATAAGGAGGCTATTCTGCCTCAGTAACTTAGGAATAAGTTGTATGAATATTATTTAAAAAGACGGCAGCAAAACTACCGTCTTTTTTTATGACAACGGCAAATTATACTTACTTTTTCTCTATTTAATTGTCAATGTACGATGATGTCTTGAATTTCTTAGAATTTAAACTTACTTTAAATTTTGTTCAATAAATTTTTCAATCTCATTATTAAGATGAATTACCCTTGTTGAATAATAATCAAGCAGTTGTTCTGCAATCTTTTTTTCTTCATATAAAGTATCTATTACATCTAAAAATTCTTTTGCGTTCATCTAACCTCCAAATACTTTTCTATTTGTATCTTGTTGTTCAATCAATTCTTTTAATGCAACATACAAATCTGCTTGCAAAAATTCTAATTGTGTTTGATTAATTCTCATAAATTCACGCTGTGGCATATTTTGGTTGTGTTTTAAAGTAGAATTTCCACCAAAATTATGTATTGCTGCATAAATTTTATTAGTACCAACCAACGCATAATCTTTACCAGATTTCGCCTGTATTGATTTACGCAAATGACCATCAAGGCTCAATATTTTACCGCCCATTCTACCTTTTTTTATTCGTTGTATTTTGTAGGCTGGTGACCATTCTTTCCACTTATCGCCTGTATGCTTGCCTTCAGTTTCAAAGTTTTCATCAACTGTATTTTTTAAGAAAACTCTTGCAACTTTCATCAATGGACTTAAGTCATTATTCAGTGTTATTGCTGTCTTTTTTAAAAAATCAACAATATCTTTTGCGTTAAATTCTGTTTTAAACTCAATTCTTTCAGCCATAAATCACCTATATTGAAGTTGTTGGCGAACCAGTATTCGCTCCCTCATTTCCATTCGTATGTGCGTGAGAATTTGCCCAATCACGAATAGATTGAACAGTTCCTTTTTTATCCGATACATCACCACTTGCAATAATGTTTCCATCACAAACAATATCTGCTTTTATATTCAATTTTGAAGCAACTATTTGAACTTCATTTGAACCAGCAACATGTATGATTTTTACTCCGTCAGAAAATTCAAAAAATTCACTATTTTCTGTTTCTTCTGGTGGAATATCCACATCATTATAAATTGCACCAATAATACAACCATCTGTAAAATCATCAGTAACAATAGCACTTACAAGAGTTCCTATTTCTGGTTTGTATCCAGATTTATTATTAACAGTAAACATTTGTGGTATCACAAGCCACTCTGTTTCTGTATCATCAAATTGTGGCAGTTTTAATTTAGCAGTATAATCTTTGACCTTTGAAACAATACCTTCTATATACACTTTGATACCTCTCCACTTATACTTAAACCATTTGAACTAATAGTTCTTTTTGTGCTTGTAAGGTGATACTTACCCTCAAATTTACCTATTCCTGTTACATCAAAATTAACACCAGCAATAAAACCAATTACAGGATTTATTACGGTTTCATCTTTCATCTTGATCGGCAATGAAAGTTCCATAGTTCCATTTATTTCTTTTGAACCATTTTTTAATGCAGCACTTGCTTTTTTCTGTGCTTCTTCCAATGAACCACATTTATCATAAATATTTAATGTATCAGTTAAATTAGTACTTCCAACTGCTGTATATGTTTTTAAAGATTTTGTTTTTCTGTCGAAATATTGAACTTTCGCTTTTCCGTACAACTTTGTAACAGTATCATTCAAACTAATATTTTTAAAATTTTCCTTAGTCAAAGTAAATATTGGTTCTGAATTTTCTAACTCTTCAATTTTTATAAAAGTTAAATACTTATCTTTTATATTGAAAATATAGCCATATTGTTTTGCAATTCGTTTTAAAAAAGCAATATCACTTTCGTTCTTTTGAATAATAGCACCGACTTTTAAATTTCCCTCATTACCAAGAACAGTAAATCCGTGCGTTTTTCCAAATTCATTTGCTATTTGAATAAGACTTTTACCTGTATGGTTTTTAACTTTATTTGTTCTTACAGGAAAATTCGCAGATGTTGCTAATGCTTTTATTTCAACAGTATCGCCACTAATACCATAGTTGAATGTATTATCATCAATAGTGCAAGTTCCACAATCAAAATTAAATCCGTCAAAAGAAATACTACAAGTTAAATTATCACCTTTTTCTGGATACCAAAGGTCAGAAAAATAACCATCATTATTATTTAATGAAATAGTTAATTCATCAGATTGTTCATCTTCAAAATCTTGAAAAGTAAGATTATTCAAATATTTTGAAAAGTCTTTTGTACAATCTTTTCCATTATAAAGAAGATTTACTATTGGTTTTGGTACTTTATTTATCTGAGTGTTATCCATAAAATTTTCTTTCTTCTCTTTAGTAATTTGTTGAATTTGAGTATTTCTTTTAAATTTTCTTGTTCTTGTTCGGTTAGAGTTGTAAACTCTCGCCAAGCATTGAATATATATTTACTGTCTTTTAACTCTAAGGTTTCTATCATATTTCTTAATATCCTTTTAAATAGGGTTTAAATTTTGTTTAAAAAGTGGTATTATGTGTGTAGTAGAGCAATCGAACACTCTTGAAAATCTCGCAAGGTGGTTACTTTTGTAGCTGGGATGATGGGAAAGCGAGTCCATCCGATTGTTCTACTTTTTTGTACCTTGTTTGTGTTCCGCCAAAAGTGTTTTCATAATTTATTCTGCCGGAAGTTGCCATATAATTTAATGGATATCCGTCTTTTTTTGAATTAATGTGAAATGGTATTTTTATACAATTTCTTCCGTCAATAATTTCTTCTTTTGGTAAAAACTTCACATAAACAACAGCTAAATCTTCTGTATCAATAAATATTTCATCTGCCTCATCAACCATTTTATGAATATTTTTTAACTGTAATTCTGTAAGTCTTTGTTTTTCAACTTTTACATCTGGTTTTAATGAATGTTTTACCTGTCTTTCTTGGAAAATTGCTATTGGAGAAATTAATTTTTCATTTGAATAATTTTTAACTGCTCTATAAATTTCGGGAGTAAACCAAGTTAAAACTTTATCTCTTGGTTGTTGTTTTAATTTAAAGTTATTCTTTATTCCATCATCAATTATGTTTACAATTCCTTTGGAGTCTTTTTTGTTGCTTGCCATTTCAGAAATAAACTTATATTTTATATTTTCTGGCATATCCTTTACTTTGTTCCAAGCCTGTATATCTAACCCCCAAACCTTTACACCTAAGTTTGTTTCCCAGCCTGCATCTGGTTTCAAAATCCGTTCAATACCACCATCATTAAATTTATATGTTGGTACTTCTTTTATTTCGTTGCCAACTTTGACTTTTGCAGTTGAAAATGTGCCATCAGTTTCTTCAACTGTTAGATTTTTTCTTTTAAATTCACTTTTTGTTAAATTTCTTACAAAACATCTACATCCCCAGCCATTTGGAGGAAAAAAACTACTCCAAAAACTATCATCAGCCTTAAACACTTTTCCATGCATAGCAAGGTGTTCTGGTCGTGTTGAACCATCAACTATACACATATATTGCCAATATGGTGCAACATCAATTTCTTCACACATTTTTTTATATCTTCCAACCGAGTAGGCTGAATTCATATTGCAATCATATATTTTTTTAATTCGTCTTGGAGTTCCAAGTTCAACTACTTTTGCATTACCATTGCTATCAACATCAATTCTTTTACCTGTCCAGCCTTTTTTAGCAAATAACGATTCTGCTTCTTTTTTAAATTGACTATATGACTGACCTTCTTTTAATGATTTTTCTAATAGTTTTTTAGTATCATTCAAAAGGTCAATTTCTGTCATTTTCGCAACAGTAAATGCTTTTGCGTGAGCATCAGCATAAAGTTCATGCCAGTCATAAGTTGTTTTTAATCCTTTTTGTTCAAAATATTCAACAATTTCTTTTGGCTCCATATTGAATACTGAATTCAAATTGACTTTTTCTATTGGTTGATTTTTTCCCATTATTTATTTCCCAATTCTTTTTGAGTATCCAATCTTCCCATTAGTTCTGCTGCAAAAATAACTTTTGCAAGCATTTCTTCTAACTTTGCAAAATCAAGTTCTTCATACAAATCACCAAGTTTTTCTAGAGTTTCTTCAGCATCACGAGTTTGTGCAAAGAAATCTATAATTTTTTTTAATTCTGGTTCAACTTGCTTTTCTAATAAATCAGCATTCAAGTCATCAGAATTAGGCATATTATCTGGTTCTTTTACATCTTCAGCATCAGAAAAGTTCATTGGAGAATAATTTTGTTTTTCAACAATTTCAATATCGCCCTCTTGGTAACCATAAGTTCTTTGAATATAATCAGCCGAAAATTTAACACCAAGTGCTGCAACTTTATTGTCTCTTTCTGCTTTATCTAATGCTAAATCTTCAGCACCTAAAAAATTAAAAGTTGGAACAATATCATCATTGAAATTAATTGCATTTATATATTTAATTAATTGATTGATTGTATTTTCAACCAATAATTTATCGCTATCAATAATATCAGCACGTACATTTGCATGAGTTTGAGAAGCTGCATAAGAACCACTAGAACCAATATCAGTAGTTAATGTTTGACCAACAATTGATTTTGCTATATTTTGCTCGCATTTTGTGACTAATTTATCATATATTTCTGTATTGGTACTTGAGCCTGTATTTATAACTTCAACACTACCATCTGCTGGTATAACACCGACTGCATCTTGCACCATGTTAACCAACGCAGATAATAAATCATTCTTTTCTTTATCAGTCATTGAACGGTCATATTTGCCAAACATATATGGCATACCATATTTTTCAGAAAATTTAACCCAAAATTCCATTCCACCATTGATAAAAGCAACGTTCCAAAAACATCTGCTTAATATTGCTTGCCCATAAGGATTTAAAAAATCTGGATTGTTTCTAGGTAATAAAAATTTATAATCATTATCAAGGTCTATTTCTCTTTTACCACCTTGAGTTCTATCTTTAAAAAAGAATTGACCATCAGAATTAAAATAAAACCATTCTTGAGGTTTTGCAATACATTTTATTGGGAGAATATAACTTCCAATCTTTTCCCATATTATTTCTATTGGAACATAGCCATATAATGGAGTATCTAAAATATTACTTATAAGAGTATGAATATCAATGTTATCTAACACATTTTTATAGATTTTATAATGTTCTTTATTGCAATTATTTTCGTTTAAAGTCCACTCGCAACTTTTAGTTCCTGCTTTTCTTTGTTCAATACAGGCACCAACTTGATAATGATTAACTAGAGAACGGAGAACACCAATATTTTTCCCAGCTTTTCTTAATATAATATCTGGATTTGGTAATCTATCAATGATGCTAAAAAATCCTTCAGCATTTTTTGTAGTTGCCCATTCATTATATAAATATTTTTGTTCTGTTATTTTAAAATTTTTCTTTTTTTTGTTTCTTCTGAACAAATCAAATAACATATTTTTCTACTCCTATATCAAAATCCGTTTTAAAAGTGTTTTAAATCGTTTTAATTTTAATTTTTCGTCCGAGTTTCGTATGAATTTACATCCCAAAATCCGCTCCCCTTAAAATGCCTCCTAGCCCTCTCAAATCAAGTTCGGAATTTTGCCCTTTATAAATATTGGCTCTTTTACTTATTATTGTTGGTTTTTGGTATGGTTTGTTCGTTGCCGCAAATATCGCCAATGCAAAAGACCAAAATCTATCTGCGTGTCCATCTGTTTCACTTCTATCTGCATCAAAACGAATTGAACCTGTTGCTGTCGGTATTCTACGCATTGAATGTATATCGTCTTTGATTTCCTCAATATTTGGAAATCTTATATTTCTATCTTGAAACGCATAATAAAGTTTATAAGCCAATTCTTCCTTTGATTTATTGGTAAAAGTAATTGGTTCAACTCTCGATTTACCAAATTCTAACTGAGTATCTTCTGCCATTTGCATACCAATACCTGTTGAGTCAATGCAAAGTCTTTTAACTTTTTCGTGCTGCATTAATTTGTATAAAATTCTCTTTTGGTCCGAAAAACGAACATTTGCAAGTTCAAGAAAATGCCTTAAATAGCAAACAGAACCTTTTTTTTCAAAAACAGAAATAACAGATAAATCCTTTTTTCTTGCAACGTCAAAGCCAATATATAAATCATCTTTGACTTTGCTTAAATCATCAAATAATGTATTTTCGCAGCAAGCATTAATATCTTCATAAGTAATAAATGCACTTGCTTCATCAACAGCAACGCAACAAAATTCTTGTTGCCAAGTTACATCATCGCCGCAACTTTCTTTTAATTCTTCAAGCCATTCTTTTCTTTCTTTTTCAGTTGTTTTTCGGTCATAAATTTTATCAACTAAACCATCTTCAACTGCTCTATAAATATCAATTTCATGAAGCGACCATTTTAATTTTCCTTGTTTTATAAGTTGAATAAACTTATAAAAAAGGTTATTTGTACCATTTAATGAAGATATTATCCTTAAAGGATATCCCCAAGTAATAACAGGTTTGGCTGCTTTCCATAATTCATTAGGATTTTTATGGAACGCAAATTCATCAATAACAACTTTACCACCTTTTGAACGAAATGCTGAAGGATTAGATGATATTGCGTTTATTCTTGCACCATTTTTAAATTCTAAAGATAAAGCCTTGATATCTTTATCTTCATCAATAACAACTTCACCTAAATCTTTTAATCCCTCATTTAATGCTTTTGCCCAGAATTTACAGTAATTGATATATTCTTTTGCAGCAGATAAATCTGCTGATGTAAACCATACATCACAGACTTTGCTACGTATTTTAAGACTTAAAGCATCTTTTACGTCTTCAAATGATTGCACCCAAGTAAATCCAATTCGCCTTGATTTTGCTGATAATTTTACTTTTGAATTATCATTGAGCCAATCTTTTTGATATTTTAGAAACAAATTTTCAAGTTTTTTAGTTGTCATATTAACTCATCAATGCTGCAAATACTTTATCTAATACTTCATTTGTTGAATCTGATTTTTCTTCTTTTGAAATATCTGTTGTGTTAGTTTCTTCAATTTTTTCTAGAACAGTTTGTTCTTCATACTTTTTGAGTTTATAAAGTTTATCAGCCATATTCATAATGAAATACAAAGTTTTTTGGTCTGGAACAATGCCCTCAGTTTTATAATCATCTACTGCTTTTGTCGCCATCAAATTTACAAGTTCATACAAAGTTTGATGTGTTGAATATTGGGCTTTTAAAAATTTTGTTCTTTTTTCTTCCCAATTATTATCCTTTTTCCAAGTATGGAGTGATTTTTCAGAAACATTTAACCTTTCTGCAATTTTAGCAATAGACATTTGTCTTTCGACAAAATATTGACAAGCCAAAACTTCATAAGTTGCTTTTTTACTCATCACCTAAATCCTTAGTTATTTCTTTGATTTGAGATTGCAATTCAACTGCTTTATCTCTGCATTTCAACAGTTCATCACCAATTTGTTCAATTGCTTCAGCATTAATACTTTCAACATCATCACCAAAGAATGGATTGATGTTCGCCTGTAATTCATTCAATAGTCTAGCAATTTTGATTTTATGCTCTTTGAATTCTTTTTTAGCACCAGAAAGTTGAATTCTGAGTTGCATAATGTATTGATTACCCATTGTCTTTTCCTTTCATACCGTTTTTTTCTCGAACATACGGACACCAAACATTCGATTTAATTTCCGTATCAATTTTTTGCAAAAGTCCAAGTTGCATTGTGTTTTGTTCAATCATCAACTTCAACATATCAAAGGTTTGAGCAATGATATCGCTCATTTGTTTGCTTGACGATTTGTGGTAGAGATAAAAAATCAGAAACATCAAACCACCTACGCCAGCCATTTTGACGAATTCAACCACGTCTATGGGCATAGATTCTCCTTTACTTCTTGTATGCAATTTAAGCCCCTACAAAAGTTTGCAGCACAGGCTGATATAAGCCCATTAGGGCTTTTGAGCAAAGTGTACACTTCGCCCATATAGGCAGAATAAACGACATAAGAAGATAAAATCAAAATAATAAAAATATAAATAAAATATCTTTTAAAATATTTTTCTATGAATGTGAAACCGAGTTGCAGAACTGATATCGTGGATTTGTAGCGAAAAGAAAAAGGACTGCAAATCGATGAATTGGTGCGAAATTTTTAGAACAGGAACACACACAGACTCTAAAGGTAACAAACGAGTTTGGACTTTTGATGATTTGCATACAATTGAAAGGAACTTTAGAAATGTAAACTCAGATGTACCTATTTGTTGTGGACATCCAAAAACAAATAGTCCAGCTTATGGCTGGGTGAAAGAATTGAAAGTGGCAGGCAACAAACTATACGCAAGTTTTAAAGATGTTCAAGAGGAATTCAAAACCGCAGTGAACAAAGGTTTGTTTAAGACTCGCTCAATTAGTCTAACTAAAGATTTAGTTCCAAGACATATTGCTTTTTTGGGCGGTCAAAGTCCTGCCATAAAAGGTTTGGAACAGTTCTGTTTTGAATCTGAAGAAGAAGATATTACTCTCGAATTTTCAGATTTTGGAGAACAAGAAATCGAAGCCAATGAAAGTGATGAATATAAAAATGGCAATTCGGAAGCAGGGGATAACTCTGCTTCCATCCCACAAACAAATCACGATAACGAAGATAAAGGAGAAAATGTGGAAACTGAAGAATTAAAACAACAACTTGGCGAAAAAGATAAAAAAATTGCCGAGTTAGAAAAAGAAATTGCACGTCAAGAACAAGAAAAGCAAACAAAAGATTTTCAAGACTTTTGTGATTCTGCTATTTCTGAAGGTCATTTATTACCAGCACAAAGAGATGATGTAATGCATATTTTGGAGGCTTGTTCTAAACATGAAGCATTTGAATTTGAAGATGGTAACAAGAAAAATCCTGTTGATATTGTTAAATCGTTCGTGCTTGGGCTTGGACAGATGGATTTTGAAGAAACTGCTACAAAAGAAAAAGTAGTTGATAAAACTGAATCTGTTGATTTTTCAGATTCTAAATCTATCGCAAACGGAATTATTGAAATTCAAAATGAATATAAAACAAAAGGAATTGAATTAAGTTCCGCTGAAGCATACAAGAAATTAACAGAAAAAGGAGTATAAAGATGAGAAGTTATAAAGCAGGAAAAAATATTGAGGCATATAAATTTGTAAAGTTAGTTGATAATTTAGAAACAGCAACTTCTTCAACAGATAAAATCATTGGCATTTCAGATACAGTAAATACCCTTGCTGATGATGTAATTGATGTATTTACAGTTGGAGAAATTGCAGAAATCGAAGCAGGCGGTGCATTTGAAGCTGGCGATGCTTTGACTTCTGATGAGAATGGAAAAGCAGTTGTAGCAACTGCAACTGATAACATTGGTGCGATTGCACTTGAACCAGCAACTGCTGATGGTGAAATCGTAAAAGCAAGAGTTGTACTACAAAGAGTAATCGCATAAAAAAGGAGTAAATAATGTCAGGACAAAGAATTCAATTAGTTCCAGAACTAACCGCTATTGCACAAACATATAGAAATAAATCTTGTATTGCAGATATGATTATGCCAAAAGTAAAGGTTGACACACCTGCATTTCAATATATGTCATACAACAAAGAATCTTATTTAAGTGTTCCAGATACTCGTATTGGAGAAAAAGGAATTCCAAACACCATTGAATTGAAAGGAACTTTATTAACTGCAAATGTTGAAACACACGCACTGCAAGAAGTAGTTCCTGTTGCAACAAAAGAAGCACATAAAGCAGGTAATGGTGAAGACTTAGGTATTAAAGCAACAAATCAATTAACAGATGTGTTGAAATTACGCAAAGAAATTGAAGCTGCTAAATTTTTAGGCGACACTAAAAATTATGGTTCTAATTTAAAAACATTAGAAACAGTAGAAAAAATTGATAAGGCAGATAGCAACGCAGTAAGTATTATTCAGACAGCAATTGATAATATGTTCTATGCAGCAAACACAATGGTTTTATCAAGAAAAGCAGCTTCTGCTCTTAGACAAAATCCGTATATTGTTGATGCTTGCGGTATGGCGGCTAAAAAAGCAGGCATAGTTCCTTTTGAAGCATTAAAAGAATTATTCGGCTTAGATAAAATTCTAGTTGGTGAAGGTGTTCACAATGTTGCTAAAAAAGGCACTAATCTTCAACTTCAAAATTGTTGGGCTGATAACATCGTACTATTGCATTTGAACGATACTATATCAACAGATTATGGTTTCTCATTTGGCTACGAGGCTGAATATGAAGCATTAACTATTGGAAAATATTTTGATGAAGAACCAGGAACCAAAGGTGCTGATGTCTATAAAGCATTCTATTCAAATAAATTCTTGGCTATTGCTCCTGAATTAGGTTACTTAATCAAAGATGTATTAACAACAAAATAATTGGGAGTGGATTCGTGGCATACTCGACACTTGAAAACTTAAAGAACATCATCGCTGAAGAAGAACTTATCAATTTAACAAATGATAAGTATCCAGCAGAAGAAATTAATCTTGAGATTATTGCAAGTTCAATCGAGTATGCCGATGAATTCATTAATTCTTATTTGCGTAACAAATATGCACTTCCATTAAAGATGACACCTAAAATCATTGAAAATTTATCAACTGATATTGCTGCATATAGACTTTATACACGCAGACCAAGAAAACTACCTGAGCATATTGTTAATAACTACAATGAAGCAAATAAAATTTTAACCAATTTAAAAAAAGGTGAAATGATACTTGATTTACCTTCAGAGCATCCAGATAAAGAACCAATAACACCAGTTCAAATGGTAGTCACAGATAAAAAAGGTTCATCACGCATATTTGATGAGAAAACTTGGGGAAGTTTTAGATGATAACAGAAACAGAAAAGACAATTACATCAAGATTAAAAGAAGTTTTTAATGAGTTTGAAGTAGATAGTTTTCCTGTTGATTTTCAAAAGTATGATTTTCTTTCACCAAAAGGTTGTATTTTAGTCAGGTTTGAAAATTCTTCAGTTAAAGAACAACAAACAACAACAGCAGTAAATTCTGAAGAAACATATAATTTCACAATATTTGCTGCTTTCAGATACAGACAAAAACATTCAGATACATATCAGTTTTTAACACAATTTAAAACAGTTTTAAATGGTATTGAAATTCTTAATAAAAGGCTAGTTTTAAAAAAAACAAATTTTGAAAACGAAATTAATGGCGACCTATGGTATAGCTTTGATGTCGAAATAACATTACCAATAAATGACAATTATGAAGATACTTCAGAGGCTAATCAAGTGATAGGTATTTTAGATAAAGAAATAAAAATTGCTTAATAAAAGGAGATACAAAAGATGACTTACCTTCATGGTGTTGAAATTTTAGAAAAAGATGGATTTAATTTAACAATTACAGATGCAGATATTTCATCTGTTGTTGTAATTGGTACTATGCCAACATATTCACTTGATGAAGTTGTTGATTTGCCTAAAATTACAAATTATAGAGAAGCAGCAAAATATGTTGGAAAGAATATTGATGGTTTTACACTTCCAGATGCTGTTGAAACAATTTTAGATGAATCTGGCGGAGCAAATATCTATGCAATCAATATATTTGACGAAGAAAAACACTCAGCATCAGTTGAAAAAACAATCACATTTACAAATGGTGAATGTAAATTAACTGAATTAGGAATTCAAAAACTAGTATTAAAAAAAGGTGAAGAAACACTTGTAATAGATACTGATTACAGTTTTGAAAAATCAACAATTAAAATTTTGGCTGGTGGAAAACTTGAAACAGAGCAATCTAATGTAACTGCTGCATATAGTTATACAGATTTTAGTAAAATTACAGATTCTGATGTAATTGGTGGAACAGATGAAAATGGTAATAGAACAGGACTTCAAAGAATTTATGACATCATTGCTATTTATGGTGTAGTTCCTGGTATAGTAATTGCTCCAAACTTTACAAGTAAAACCGTAAGAACAGCAATTGAAAAAGTTATTGAAAATATATCTGCTTTTGCATATCACGATTTACCAAAAGGTACAACTTTAGAAAAAGCAGAGAAAGCAAGATTAAAAGCAACTGATGGTTTAGATTTAACAACAATCAGCGAAAATTCAATGATTGCATTACCATTTGTTTATCGTTATAACTCAAATGAAGATACAACAACTCTAAAACCATTAAGCCCTGTTCTCGCTGGTTTAAGAATAAAACTAGATAGAGAAAGAAATGTTGCAAAATCAATAGATAATACTGTTTCAAAAACAATTTTAGGAACAGAATTTCCTATTTACTTTATGCTAAGCGATAAAAATTGTGATGCAAATAGACTTAGTGCATTAGGAATTACAACTGTAATTAACCACAAGGGAGCATATAGAACTTGGGGGGCAAGGAATTCTTCATTCCCAAACAAAGAAGGTTTAATGACATTTGAGTCAGCAAAAAGAACAAGAATGTTTATAAAGAAAACTATTCAAGACTCATCATTTGTTTGCGTTGGCGAAACAATTACTCGTGGTTTTATCGACGAAGTATTAAATGAAATCAACGCAAAGTTCGCAAAATGGTCAAACCCTATTGATGAAGTAAATCACATTATATATGACGGTGAAGCATATTGGGATGAAACACTTAATACTGCTGAAGATTTAGCAAATGGAAAAATCAAATTTCCTTTCAAATGGTGTCCTTTATGCGTTGCAGAACACATAGTGTTTGAAGACACTCTTGATATTTCAATTATTACTAAGACATTAAACGCATAAGGAGAATAATATGCCAACAATTTTAACAAAAGGAAATGTATATTTAGGTAAAAGTTTATTTGGTCAGTTTTCAAAATTTACAGCACCAGATATTGATATGGCAACTTTAGAAATAAAAAATGCAATCGGTAGTTATAATTTACCTACTGCAATTAATGTAATGAAGTCAACACTAACATTAATTGGTTTTGATAAAGAAGTTTTTTCAAAAGTTGGTAATCCATATCAAGAATTAAATTTAACCGCTTATGGTTCATTAGATAAATACTCAAATGAAACATTAGAAAGTTCAGAACAAGCAAAATTAGTTATTCGTGGTTCATCACAAAAATTTTCATTATTAGGTGAACTTGAGCAACAAAATAATATCGAACAAGCAATCGAATTTAATGTTTCAGCAGCAAAATTATATATCAATAATGTTGAAAAATACGCAATTGATATACCTAACTTAGTTTGGCGAGTTAATGGTGTCGATATTTTAGCAACTGTAAGAAAAAATCTAGGTATTAACTAAAAAATAAAGAACGGAGGATAAAATGGCAGAAGAAAGAAATTTAGTTCAATTAACACTATCAAATGGAATGAAAGTAGAAATTGACACATCAAAAGCAAACGGTCATTTATTAATGAAATGCAGAAATGCGGCAAATGGAGTTGCAACTGTAATTTATTTAATCGCAGAAATCGGAACATTTGATGGCGAAAAATTAGCAGCAGAAGAAATTTTGAATTTTTCTGCATTCGACATTATTGACTTGGAAGAGGCTTGGGCGAAGTCAAAAAAGTAAAATTCATTCCCAAATTGGAAATGCTAGTATTTCTTGCTCATTTCCTTAATTTTTCAAAAAAAGAAATTGAGGAAATGAGTTTTGAAGAAATTAGCCATTGGTTCAAAGAAGCAAGTAACTTATATCAAAAGATGAATGCACCACACGAGAGTAATGATTAAAGGATTTTTTAATGGCAGATAATATGAAATTAAAATTAATATTACAAGCAACTGACGGAATGAGTTCAGTTGTTCGTTCTGCTTGCGAACAATCTGATGCAGCATTTGATAAAATGAATAAAAGTTTAGAAAATACTGCTAATAAATTTGATGAAGCAGGAAAAAAAGCCGCAATATTTGGTGGTGCATTAGTTGGAGTTTCAGCTGCTAATTTAAAATTCGCTGGTGATTTTGAACAAGGAATGAATAATATATCAACATTGATTGATACAAATAGCGAAAGTTTAGACAAAATGTCTAATGAAATATTAAAACTCGCTGAAAATTCACCAAAAGCAATAAATGACTTAACTGACGGATTATATTCAATCAGAAGTGCTGGTATTTCAGCAGAAGAACAATTCAAGGTTTTAGCTGGTGCAGAAAAGTTATCAGTAGCTGGTTTATCATCAACAGCAGAAGCAGTTGATATCGCAACATCAGCAATAAATGCTTTTAATTTAAAAGGAAAAGAAGCCGACAAAATTTATGATATGTTTTTCAAAGTTGTAAAATATGGAAAAACAAATATTTCACAGTTTGCTCAAGGTTTTGGCTCTGTTGCTGGAGTAGTCGCTTCCGCAGGTATCGAATTAGATGAATATTCTGCATCGATTGCTGCAATGACAACATCTGGTGTTCAAGCAAGCATAGCACACACGCAAATTAAAGCTGCGATTGCTGGTTTATCTCGTGGTTCAAAAGAACAAACAGAAGTATTTAACAAATTAGGAGCAAAATCTTTTGCACAATTAGTTGAAAAATCTGGTGGTATGGTTAATGCGTTTGGACTTATTAATAAAGCGGTTGGCGGAAATCAAGCAAAACTTATTCAATTAGTTGGCAGTGTTGAGGCTTATAATGCAATTTTATCTTTGACAGGTGCAAATAATAAAATATACAAACAAACATTAGATGATATGCGAAATGGTGGAGATTCTTTGTCTAAAGCATATTTAAAACAAACATCTGGACTTAATAATCAACTAGCATTGACAAAAAATAATCTTCAAGCATTAAGTATAGAATTTGGAACAACTTTGCTTCCTGCAATTAAATCAGCAAATGGAGTAGTAAAAGGAATAACACAAGCACTATCATCAATGCCAGATGGTTTAAAGAGTTTTCTTGCTATTGCAACTGCTGGAATCGGTGTTGTTAGTTTGTTTGGTGGAACTAGCATGATGGTTATTGCAGGCTTAATTAGAAATTTTATTTTCTTAAGAAATGTAATAAGAACTGCAAGTATTGTTACTTGGGCAAATCCTGCAATATTACCTATTATTGGTGTTGTTGGTGCAATTGCTGGATTAACTGCTGGAGTAATTTATTGTTATAACAAATTTGAAGGTTTTAGAAATATGTGTCAAGGAGTTTGGGCTGTAATTAAGGCTGGCGGTGCTTGGCTTGCAGTTCTTTGGCAAAGTTTTATAACAGGTGCTGGACAAGTTTGGAATTTTATAAGTCCAGCAGTAAAATTTGGTGCAACTATTTTAAGTTGGACAACTCCAATAGGTTTAGTCGTAAAAGGTATTTCTTCACTTTGTAATTGGATTGGTTCATTAATTGAAAAAGCTGGTGGTTTTTCTAAAATCGGCTCAAAAATTATGAATTGGGCAAATGATAAAACTGCAAAAGCAGAAAGTATCAATGCTGAAATTAAAAATAGTAGAAAAATTGATGGTTCACACGCAAATGGTTTAGACTATGTTCCTTTTGATGGCTATCGTGCAGAAGTTCATAAAGGCGAAGCAATTTTAACTGAAGATGAAGCAATAGAATGGAAAAATATAAAAAATTACAACAACTATAATTCTTCAACTTCATCACAACCAATAACCATTGAATACAAACCTCAGATTGTATTCAAAAGTTCAGCATCAAATGAACAAAAAGAAGAATTTATGTCATTACTTCGTTCTCATAGCGACGAAATAATGAGAATTGTAAATCAAAATGTCAGAAGACAAACTGCGAGGGCTTATTAATGTTTGCAGAATGGACTTTGACAAAAATCTTATCTAGAGTTGAAATTTCTCCAGTAAGAAAAAATTACAATTTCAATAAACAAGAGAGAATAAATACTAAGCCTGTTTTACAAGCAGGTAATGAAAATCTAGAAGAATATGCTTGCAAACTTCAACTTCATGTTCAATTTTGCAATCCAAGAAAAATAATATCTTTACTTGAGGAACGTGCAAAATCTAGAGAACCTATTGAATGGATTTACAACAAAGAATACAAAGGTTTATTTGTAATTGATAGCATTGAAAAAACTGTTATCAAACAAATTAAAAACACTATATTATATGCAGAAATCAACTTCAACATGGTTGAATTTCCACAAGATGAAGAATTCCAACAACAAAAACAAGGTGAAGCAGATTTATCTGAAGTTGAACAATATTCATCAACTTCAAATAAATTGAAAGATTTTGCTAAAAAAACAAAGGATTCAATTGTAGAAAATTTGAAAGAAACAGTTGTAACTTCAACTATTTCTGGAAATTTATCAGATGCAGCAAAAGAAATTTATTCAACTGTTACCGAAGGTGTAATTAAAGATATTGCAGGTGCAAATATAACAGAAATGTATAATACAGCAAAATATTATGCTGATATTGTCGAACAAAATTCAACACTTTCATTTTCTGATGTTCAAACTTTAATTAGTGCTATTAGTTCAATTCCAGACTTAATGATTAATTCAGCATTGAGGGGAAGTATTAATGACTAATTATATTTTTCATACAACAGGAAGTAACGAAAGATGGGATAACATAGCATATCAGTATTACAAGGATAGTTATAACATTCAACCAATAATAGATGCAAATCCACATATTTCAATAAATACAAGATTACAAGAAGGCATTATTTTAAAAATACCAATAGAAGAAAAATCAGAAACAACAAATAAAAAATTATTACCAATTTGGAAACAACAATGACAACAGATATCACAAAAATAAACACAAGAAAATGGCAACATAAAAGAAATACTTTAGGGGAAATCATACAAGGAACAGATGATATTCGCCAATGTATTCAAACTATTTTGCAGGTTGTAAAAGGAAGTATTCCTTTTATGCCAGAACTTGGCACTGATATTATTGAGGCTATTGGCGAAAACACAGAAGATGCAATAGATATTGGTATTGCAATTATTACAAAAGAAATTCCACTTCAAGAACCACGAGCAGAAGTTCTAGATGTAACAGGTGATAAAGAAGAAAACGGAACAACTCATTTTGTAATTTATTTCAAAGACAAAACAACAAATTTAACCGATAAAACAGAGGTTTGGGTATAATGGGCTTAGATTTTATAAAAATTAATCCAAAAGAAGATGAACGATTATTAATTGAAAAGTATGAGAAAGAAACCGACTCAATTCTTTCTAATGCACAAGATGCAAGAATTTTAATTCAATTAATGGTTTATTATGCAAACCTTGTTAAAATACAAGCAAATGAAGCAGCAAATCTGAACTTAGTTGAATTTTCAAGATACCCATTTATTGATTTCATTGGAAAAATGAAAAACTGCCCAAGACTAACTGCAAAACAAGGTGAAGATGTACTTTTAAT
>JAFQTK010000171.1 GCA_017409065.1 bacterium | reverse complement strand
ATTGTTTGCCGTTCCACATTTGGATATGTCCCCAGATATGTTTACCAATGGCAGGAAACACAATCAAATCGCCTTTCTGTGGAACATAGTTCTCTTTACTTACTTCTACAAAGTCCATTCTTGGGAGTAACCACGAATAGCCATAAGCAGGTAACAAGTAAATAGGACACCCACCCTCTTGCAAGGCACGCATCACGTACCAAGCACACCAAGTTCTTGACTTGACTTCTGCGTTTTTGGTAACGTATGCAGCCGCTTTCTCTTTATCTAAAGTGTAGTTGGCATTTTCAGCATAAAGTATGATGGCTACTGCTACCACAAGCAAACCAATGATAAACTTGAATATTCCTTTCAATATCTTCATTTCACATCCTCCAAGTAATCTGATTCAAATATATCTACAGGAGCAACAGCATATTGTTCCTTGGTGATTCCTCGCTTCTTCATAGCCTTTTCTATCTGTGGCAGTTTATCAGTACCAAGAATCAGATAATCACTCACTTTCTTTGGTTCACACAGTTCTATGCCTAACTGATTCTTATAGATGTCGTATATCAATTCTGAACAATAGAACTTGCCATTATCAAATTTGAAAGCCAAGTCGTATGGCTTGCCTAAATAGCTGCCATATTTGATTTTGATATTCTCTTTATTGGAACGTTTCAACCAATATTTGCCACCTTCCCCACGAGCTATGAATTTATCCAATGGAGTAACGACCAATGTTTTTAAAGTTTCAAGGACATAAGGTTTACCATTCTTCATTACTATAATTCCACAATGGCTGATTTTTGAACGTGTGGCAATTTGAATCAAAGGAGATTGTTGTGATTGCGAAGTCTGGAAAATCACATCACCCTCTCTTACTTCTTTTACAGGGTCAGTTTGAGCAGTTAGATTTTCTGTTACCATTGACCTGAATGGTAATGCAAGTGTCAATAAGATGATTCCTAATATCATAAGTGTCTTTTTCATGCTATTTAAAGTTCTTGTTTACAAAGTAAATGATTTCATCCGTTGATTTAAGAAGTTCTTTTCACTAATTATCTGAAATAAGAAATCCTATCAGGATGAATGATAGGATTTATGGTAAGTTTCTTATTCATTTTACAAAGTTTTCCTGTTTATATCATCTTCAAAAATACCATATTCATAACCTAAACTTAAATTATTCCACGATATTTTTTTTGTAGCAATAAGTTTTCCTGTTTTGTCTAAATTATATCTATTGTCATCAATTCTTCCATAATATTCAGTTATAGAATTTCCTTTGACAAGATAATCATAAATAAACGGAATAATAATATTACCATTAGTATTTATGCATCCATATTTTTTATGTATATCCTGAACGATGATACAATCATCATATTTATTTATTATGCCATTGTCTATTTTTAAAAATGTTGTTTCTATAGTTTGGTATGATGGAGCTATTTTTTGATTAAAATTATAATCGAAAACACCCCATTTTTCGTTGATTTTTAAAGCTATAGTGTTGCTTATAAATATAAAATCTGTAAAAATAGGAGTGTTTATATCTATTCCTTCTTTATTATATACTACCCAACGTTTTTCAGTGCTGATATATATAAATAGAAATAATATTTCTCCTTTATTTTGTACTTGTTCCCAATTTATCTGTTTTATATTACTAAACTTGTTTATTTTTAATTTAGCATATAATCTGTGGATTTCGACATTTTCAAATAATTCAGGAAGAAAGTTTAATACTCCCCATAGGTTGTTTTTCTTGACAAGAATTTCATGTCCAATAAGCTTTATTCTATCATATATTGTCGGACATATTTCTTCACCATCAAAATCGTATAATCCATGGAGATTGTTTAAAGAGGTATATAAATAATCATCAATCCGAATTTTGTCATATTTAATAGGTACAATAAGTTTTTCATCAATAATACTAACTATTCCATATTTATTCCCACTTCTAATTTTTAAAAAATAGTTTCTTCCAGTCCATTCGTCAATGAAATCTATAGTAAGTGGACATATTTCTCTACCTGTAAATAAATATAATCCATATTTGTTGTATTTATTTACAATAATTATTTTATGATTGTCATCTTTTATTATAAAGTTGATAGAATCATAAATAGGGGATATTATAGTTGTAGGGCTATCAGAATTTTTCCAGTATGATATAAGTCCCCATAATCCATTTGCTTTAACTTTAAAGACATGGTGACAATTTATATATTCAATGACTTCTGCAGGGTCGTTAATTTTTACACCTTTTTTTGTGTAACAAACTTTTTGACCTTTTATTTGAGCTACATGACAAAGAAAATTACCGTATTCATCTTTAAATTCTTTAATATCTTCATAGAGTGGAGGTATTATATCTTTACCTTCTAAAGACTTCAACCCCCATAAACCATATTTTTGCACTTTAAATCCATGTAATGTTGAATATCCATATTCTTCTATTTTGTCAAAATAAGAAGAGAATAGTTCTATTCCATCATTTAAATAAACACCCATAATTTGGTCTGTTTTTCCTATGATATATTTATAGCCGATTGTGTTTATGGAATTGAATTCTTGTTCTATTATTTTTTCGCCTAAAATATTGTATATTTCGTATTTTTGATTTCTTTTAGCTATTAAAAAATCATATAACAATCTAATTTCTTCGAATTTACAAGGTAGTATTATTTTACAATTTAAAGATTCGTTGATTATGATTTCACAAACTCCATAATTGCAATTTTCGGAAACAATGAAATATTCTATTTCTTTTGAAGAAGAAAATGGTAAGTGTTTGATTGTGTTGAATTTACATGGAAATACAACTTCTGTATTAATATTATATGTAGCCTTATTGCTATAATTACAATAAAGAGTGTTAACATAAAATAGCCCCCATCTATCATCTTCAAGAACTTTATAAAACACATTTTTATTATTTGATTCTATAATTTCAGCTTTTATATAATTTACAGGAATTATAGTTTTTTCTGTATTTAGACCATGATGTATAATTCCTATTTTGTTGTTTATGTTTTTTGTTAAATAATCTTTGTAATAAGAATTAATATTTTTATAGGAATAAATTTCTTTAAATGCAATAATATCAGATTCTATGATATTTCCATTTAAATCCATAATTGTTTTATTATTGTTATTTTCGCCAATTATAAATGCTCTATCATAAAATTCTATGTTGCCGTATTTACATGGGACTATTAGATTCATTGATGAGTTCAGAACTCCAAATTGATTGTCTAATCTAATTATGTAAAAACAACAATAACAAATATTTACAACTTTGATGTCGTGATAAATTACAGGTAGTTTTTCATTACCACTAAGGGAATATATTCCTATAAGTTTATCTAATTTAACAACAACATATGAAGAGCTAATTATGTTTTCAATAGAAGAATAATGAACAGGTATAACAATTCTTTTTTCGTCAAAATTATAAAGTCCCCATTTATTGTCAATGCGGATTTTAACTTGATGAAAATCAATTATAAATTCATCGTAAATTGCTGATAATATAATTTTAAGATTTGAATCTATTAATCCTTTTTTTCCAGAGCTAATTATAGTGAAATATAAATCGTAATGTTGATAAACTTCGATTTCTTCATATATGCAAGGTAAGGTCTTCTTTTTAGAAAACCAGACCAACCCTTTCTTGGATTCATTTTGTATGATGAAATAGTCATTGGCGATATATTCTATAGATTGAAAAAATGGTGCAACTATTTCATTACCTTCAAAATTGTAGAGTCCTTTTTTATTGTTTTGACTTACAATTATTCCATTTTCCTTAAACTCAATGTTATCATAAAAAGCTTCTAATATAATCTCCTTCTTTTCACAATCAAATAGTCCAATGTTATTATCTATATAAAATTTGTAGTAATTATCATATGGGTGAGATTTAGAAGTACGCACCCATGTGTTTTTCTCTTCTATAGAATCAAAAAAAGGGATTAAGATATTACCTTTTGTATCATAAAGAGTCCATTTCCCTTTTTTGCATGTGCAAATTCCTAATTCATAATTTAGTACACAATTGTCAAATTTTCCAGGAATATAATTAGTTCTATCTTGTTTTATGATTTCATATTGACCTTCAGTAGAAACTATTAAATAAT
>JAFQTK010000170.1 GCA_017409065.1 bacterium | reverse complement strand
CTAAGTCCTCATCAATTTCGAACTTTGATTTTAAAAGCGAGTGAAAAACGTTTAAGACATCAAGATATGATGTGTTCATTTTGAGCTTGCCAACTTAAAGCCTGTATATTTTTCCAAAAACTCGATTTTATCGTGGTCGTTAATCTTTGATCTTTTTGCAAATTCTACCGCTTTTGATTTTTCAGCTTGAGTTTTAACTTTGCTTTTTACAGCTTCTTTGAACTTCGCAAGCGTTTTTTCAGCAAAGATTTCTTTTAAAACTTTATCGGTTAAAATCTCTTGCGTTTTGCCTGTATCTTTGCTTTCAAACTCTGCATTAACTCTCAAATCTTCATTGTCAACAAAAATTCGAGCATGAGAACCTTTTCCGTCATCGCCGACAAAAAGCTTGTTGCCATTATATATTTGAGCCATGACCTCATCTTCATCTAATGTGATTATGCTGTTAGGTGGCATTACAACGTCCCCAACAGCATTGATTCTTCTAAAAGTTAAAATCCAGCTCGTTAGATTTTTAAGCTTTACTTTTGTATTTTCAGCCATTTATATCTTCCTTTCTACTTAGAAATTAGAATCTTTTATAACTCCAATTTTGTATTCTTGACCTTCGGCAATATCCGCAGCAATCTCCAAGTCAAAGCGAGATAACACTTGACCTGTTGCAACATCGTTACCTGTAAATGAAGTAATACCGCCTCGTGTGAAGGTTTGAATAGGCGAGTTGACACCATTTGGCACTACAAATAAAAGTCCTTCAGGCAAGATTGTTTCAAAGTTTTTGCCGGAGTTATTATCCACAATGTGTGTAATATCAAAAGCGTTTGGCATCTCAACTACCGCACAGCCATTGTAAAAATTAATAATCCCCAACTTTCTGATTTCTTCCATCGCAGCATCAGCCATACCTGTAAAGCTTGGGTTTGTGCTGGTAAATGGGGTAAAATCATTGACTTGCGATACAACCGAGTAATCGCCTATAAGGGAAACTTTTCCGAATCTGCGAATGTTTTTGATAATGTTATCAAGTGCAGTTTTCGTAATTCCAGCTGCTTCGGCAGTATATTTAACACCAGTTGCATCTTTGATTTTTTTGTAAATTTTCTCGATAACGTACTTAGTTGCTTTGTTTCTGATGTCGGTTCTGATTTGCTCCATGCACTCGTTTTCTCTTGTCATGTCACCAACACTCATAGCTCTGTAATCACAAGCGAAACCGCCGGAAATAACTTCCGGTGTAACAGGATATTTTTTCTTTTTGATAATCGAAAACACTACATCGCCATTAAGTGCTTGAAACCGTGATTTCTCGCCCTCGTGTGAATAGACTTCCATTTCGATTGTTTCGCCATAAGCTAAATTTTTGTAACTACCAAAGAAACTTAGAAGTTTAAGCTCTTTCATTATTTCGGGTTCTACGACAATTCTTCTTATGTTGTTAAGCTCGCAAGCCGAAGAAATATCTCCGCATTTAGCTTTTTCAGCAAGTGATTTAATAAACTTTACGCTTCTGTTGATAATACTTCTATCAAAACCTTTAAGTTCTTTGCCTTTAACCATTTGCGAGAAAATCTCTACAACAGGCGAGTTTTTATTGATTTTTGAGTTACAAAAATCTCTGTCGTTTCTGGCAGAGTTCATTTCAAAATTATTCATTTTTAATCCTCCTAATTGATAACTATTTTTGCCGATACGGCATTTCCGTTAAATTGCAGTTTTTCGGTAATCTCAAAGTAAATTCCATAGTTAGTAACACTTGATTCAATCTTAAATTTGCCATTACTGGTAGCAACAAGTTTTGTGCCAACATCAAGAGATGAGTAGCTTTGATTTTCTCCATACTCAATATGAGATTCATCAAAAATAATTTCTTGATTTTCCCATGCTCTGAGCAAAAATCCATTTACAAAATCGTCTTTCTTGATAGTAAAGTCTGTAAACCTTTCATCACCCGAACCAGAGTTAAGAGCTATATACAAGTCCTTAGTCTGATGACTTCCCGAAGTGCCTTCAGTAGGGTACGCAGTAACTCCATTTGAAATAACGAAGATTGTGCCGTTTTTTAAATCTGCGTGTGCTTTAACTGTGGGTTCATTTTTTGCATTCTTTTCAATCATGCCGATAGTTTTTACTTTTACCATTTTAAAAATCCTCCTTAGAAAATAGAAGAAGTTTCGTTTATCTCGAAAACTTCTCCCAAAATATTGGTATCTTCACATTTATAGCTGTTTTGCTCACTAACTTTTTTCTTTTTTAGTTCACAAACCTCTTTGCCGATACCTACCAAAATTGTATCAACTATATCTTGAATGCTTTCAGTAGCATTAATCGGGTCAGCGTTAAACGTTTCAATTAGTTCTTTTGCAACCGCTTTTTCTTTGTCCGAAAAATCAGCAAGTGCAGCGTTTAACTCTTGTTTCATTGTGCTTGATTTAAGCTTTCCAAGTTCTTCTTTTAAGCTATCAACGCTATTTTCGCTTTCTTTTATTTTGTCAGTAAGAGAGTTGTTTTCCGTTTGTAAATCTTTTATTTGGTTTGTTAATTCATTAATTTCTTTTTGTTTTTGTTCTAATGCTTGTTTGTATTCATTCGTCTTATCAAATTTTTCTTCGAATTTTTCAAACATTTTTTCAAGTTTTTCCATATCACCATTTCCCTTTCTATCATTAATTTCAATTAATCTTGCAGTTTCGTCAGACGGCAATACTCCTAATATTGCAAATCCCGAATACCTATATTCCGTTGGTATTCTGCCGATTTCTTGGTATCCGTTAAGGTACTTAATTCTGTTTCCGTTTTCTTTAAGACCTATAATTTCAACGCTCCCAAATATAGTTTCGTTTGCTTTGATTTTTTCTTCCAAAACGTCCACAAAGTTTTTGTATCGCATGGCATCGATATATCCTTCGCCGACTAAAGCTCTTTTAGTTTCGCCGTCAACTGCGATATCATCAATATATCCACGCTCTAAAACGCCTATCATAGTGGCACTTTCAAGTATTGGTACTCCGTCCTCAATGCCTGTTTCTCCATGACCTAATATTTCAGTTCGTTCATCATTTATGAATTCGCAAGTTATCGAGATCCCTTTAACGCTATCAATATTGTTTTTGCAGTACTCCTCAAGCCAAGTAATGCCGTTTTTGTTGTGCTGCGATTTATCTTTATAAATCTCATGCAAAATCACTTTTACTCGCCGTCTGCCATCTTTGTCATCTTTGCTGGAAAGCTCTAATATTCTCAACTTCTTCACCTCCTTAAGTTAATCTCGGTACTTTATTTGAATTGTTAGTTTTGGATTTTTCTGTATTTTCGTTTGTAACATCAGCTTTTTCTGGTCTACCACCGCTTTTTGTGGAAGCAGTAAATGAAGTAAGGTGGGGCTTAAACTTATCGTCCCACTTTTCTTCTTTTTCCATTTCCATAAGCGATAGATATGCTTCGGGATTGATTCCTGTACTTGCAATCCAAGCGGCGAGTGAGCCACGACCAAGTGTATAAAGCTCCTTCATTTGACTGACGAATTCTTTTCTATTTACTATCGAGCAAGGAAGATAATAAATATCAATTTTCTTTCCGCTTATGAGGTTTTCGTTTATGGCTTTAACAAGTTCGTATGAAATGCTTTCAACCCACGAATATACTTGACTAATAACTAACTGCAAATTGTTTTGCTGGCTAGAATAGGAGGAAGAAGCTCCCGAAAGTAGACTTGCTGCAAAACCCAAGTCTGTACAAATATCGTTTTTTAAATCTTTTTCGCATTCATCTTTGAAAAGAGAAGTATCAACGTCAAGTTTGTTAATCCTTGTACCGCTCGCAACCGAAAAGAAGTTAGTTCCGCCGGAATTTGCCCTTTTTAAAATTCCGTCTTTAACCATTTCATGCTGCTGTTTTTGCTGATTTTGAGTGAGTGCACTTGTTCCGGGTTCTTTGCCTTGCGGAAATTCCATGTAAAAAATTCTACTGTTAATTTCTGATAGAACATTTCTTTTG
>JAFQTK010000169.1 GCA_017409065.1 bacterium | reverse complement strand
TCTTGCCTTTTTAATATTGTCTTCTTCTTGTGGAAAATGTATTTCTTTAATAGATGTACATTTTGGAAGAAAATTATATTTTTCTATTAAATATGTAGGGATTATATCTATAAGTTCACTTTCAAATTCTTCAAGTGCGTTATAAATGGCTCGTCTAAGCGTTTTTATGCTTAAATTTTCAGTAAGTCCATATATAGGGACAATTCGTCCCATATTAAGATTTTTATTTTCTTCAAAGTCGGCTGAAATGATTTGGTGTTCAGGTTTTTCTAATGTCATTTTACCTGTGTATTTGTCACGTTTTGCTTTACCTGAAACCATTATGCTAAGCCCTTTTGGGAATTGGCTTTTGTAGCGTTCGAGTAGAAATTTGGATGCTTTTGCGTAAAAGTAGCTCAAATCCAAAGTACCGCTTTCGTCTTCTATGGTTACTTTTAAAATGCCTAATCCTCTTGGGGTGTTATATGCTTTTTGTTGTTTTATAACTCCGTATATTGTGACGTTTTCACCTTCTTTAATTTTTTTAATTAAGGTTCTTGATGCATAATTGATATGTTTTTTGGGGTAATATGTAATTAGGTCATTTGCAGTAAAGATACCAAGTTTATTAAGCTTTGATGCTACTTGTGGACCAACTCCTTTAACGTATGTTATATCCATATTTTTAAGTGAACGCTGGTATTGTTCCTTTTTTGCAGTATTTTTTTTAGCTTTAGTCTGAGTGCTTTCGGCTTTAAGTGCTTTTACCAATAGGTTTATACTGTTTTTTCTGCCTGATAGGTTGTCTAACTCGTATTTTTCAAAACAGTCGATTAATGTAAGCCATTTCGTATCCTTTTTGCTTTCTTTATAAATTGCGTAGAGTTGCTTCTTTATAAATTCTGCAAATTTGTGGTATTTACCGCTTACATTTGTGTAACTGTATTTTGCTTCGATATCAATTGCTTGTTGTATTGTTAAGAGTGTGTCTTTACTTATTATCATTGTTGTTTGTCACTCTAAGATCTTCATATATATTTATTTTTTTTGATTTTCCTCGTATAGACACTTCTCTTATTTTGATTACGTCGCAAATACGATTAACTTTTTCGTAGGTGCTTTCGCTAATAAGCAACTTTGTTTTGTAAACTTTATTGTATGATTCAATTCTGCTTGCGGTGTTAACAGTGTCACCAATAACGGTATATTCGATTCTTTCAGGTGAACCGATATTGCCGACAAAGGCTTCGCCGGTGTTGATTGCGATACCTATTTCGATATGAGGCTTTCCTGTTTCATCCCAATTTCTTTGGATTTTAGACATAACTTGTTGCATTTCATTTGCACATAAAACAGCATTTAGTGCATGATTTTTATCCTGAATAGGTTCTCCGAATATTGCAAGTACAGCATCCCCTATGAATTTGTTAAGTACTCCTTTGTGTTTACGGATTATAGGTTCAACTGCAGTAAAATATTCGTTTAAAATTTCAGTCACTTCTTCAGCTGAAAGTTGTTCAGAAATGGTTGTAAAACCTCTGATATCAGCAAATAGAACGGTTATATTTGCACGTTTCCCGCCAAGTTGAATGTTGTCGATATTTTTAACAACACTTTTCATAATATCTTTTGAAAGATAAAGACCCATGGCATTTTGAATTTGTTCTTTTTTGTGCCCTTCTATAAGGAATCTGCATATGTAACTGGCTGAAATTACTAAAATTATTAGTATTGGTGGTGTTATCGTTTGAATTATTATTCCTTTAGTAAAAAGTAATATTGAAGTTGCTATATAGCCAACTATCATTATTCCCAAAGTTATAAGCGACGAGTTTAATCCTAAAATTGATATTATTAGAATACTTAGCAAACAAATAGCAAATGCAAGTGCAACCTTTTGCGTGAAGGAAATTTCTGTTATTGCAGAATTGTCCAAAAAGTTGCTTATTGCAGTTGCCTGAATGTCAGCTCCTGCATGTGAATGGTTAATTATAGGTGTGCTTTTTATATCTTCCAAGCTTTTTACTCTTGCAGCTGCTCCTATAATAACAATTTTGCCATCAAAAATTTCAGGATTAATGATAGGCGGTTGTCCTGATTTTATAAGGTCGTATGAGTCCAGTATGTCTATTGCAGAATATGTTTTGTGGGAAACATATGTATCAATTGGTTTGTACCAATTAAGACGTATTTTGGGACCAAATGGCGTGTGTGCTTTTATTGGTAATTTCAGTGTTTGGCAATTATCTGCACTGCAAAAATACTTGTCTGTAAGTACAAATTTGTCAATGTTTTTATATTTAATATATGAGGCAAGTGCAAGTGATGGGAAGCTTGAATCACCTATTCTTAAAATAGGAAAAACACTGCGAACATATGTATCAATATCGTGTGGCGTTGCAACTTGCCCAAAGTTGCTAACACTATCTATGTATTCAGGCCGTAATTTTAATATCTTGTGTAGAATTGCCGGTTGGTAATCTTTCTGATAATCAACGGTAATGGCAGATTTTACTGCTATTTTGTTGAAATACTCTTCGTTTAATGCACTTTCTGATGGAACATTTACATCTGAGTTAAAAGCTCCAATAAAGTTGTTATATTTAGATATTGTATTGAAAAAATATTCGTCTGATTCCGGAAAATCATTATCGGGAGAACTTATTAAGGAGTCAAATGTGACAACTTTTGCATGCCCGTAGTCATTTAGATATTCAATTATGTTTGCATATAATTTTCGTTTCCAGGGAAATCTTATTCTGTCGATAGACTTTTGATCAATCATTACCATTACAACATTTTCGTTTGCAGTTTTTTGTGTCAGCAGTTTTGTGTAAGTATCAGTTATTTTTGTTTCTGCAAATAGTTCCAACGCTAAAAATGTTATAATTGAAAGAATTGAAAAGAAAATTGTTATTAAAATTGTAGATGTAATTTTTTTCATTTCAATATTCTATCTTATAATTGGTGATTAGTGCAAAAAATTAAGAATTGTTGAGGTGAAAAATTGCTTGAATATTCCTAATGCTCTTAAGTTTTTGAAGTAAATAAATTTACCGTCTTTTGTTTTTAGGCAAAGATTAGATTTATTGCGTTTAATATATTTAGGGACTTCATTGTAATCATATATTTTAAAATATTCACCTTTGTATAATAAATAAGTGCTTTGCCAAGGTGCAAGTCCTCTTATTTTGTTGTGTATTTCATCAAAGGTTAAAAGATTTGTTTCTACAACAATTTCATTTGGTTTAACATGAGGATAATAGCTTGCAAGACTTTCATCTTGTTGTATTGTTGGAATTATTTCTGTGTTCAATTTAAGTATTAGTTGATGGCACATTGGTGCGACTTCTTTGCATAATCGTTTTTTTAGTGTGCCTGCCGTATCTGTTTTAAGAATATTAAATTTCTTTTGCATTAATATTGCACCAGCATCAAATTTTTCATTTATAAGATGAAAAGTTATCCCTGTTTGTGATTCTCCAAACATGATTGCTCTGGAATACGGATTAGCACCTCTATATTTTGGTAATAGTGATGGATGAATGTTTATTGAAGCAATTTTAGGAATGTCAAAAATTTCTTTATTAATTTTTTCCCCCCAAGTCCCAACAAGTAAAACATCAGGATTTAATCTAAGTAGAGCATTTTTAAATTCTTTTGAATTTGCACTTTTTGCTTTAATTACAGGAAGTTTTAACGTATTAATATGCTTTTCGGTGTAATCAGTCTTAAAAAAATCAAAAAATGTTTTTTTTCTGATGTTTTTCCAATTAAGAACTCCAACAATTTCGGCATCTGTTTTTCTGATACCTTCTATCATGTTGTATAGCATGTCGGATGAACCTAAAATAACAATCTTCATGATTATATCTTAGCAAATATAGACCCTTTGGTCTATATAAATAGACCAAAGGATTGTACCTAATGGTAAAAAATAGTGGATAATAGTATTGAGGAGGATAAGGCATAAAATGTTAAACGGTATTTATAATGACGGATTAGCTAATAATAGTAATTATATTAGTCGTGAGAGTAGTATTGTTCAGCTTTCTGATGCTCAGAGAAAGTATGCAACTTCACCGTTTAGAAATTCTCATTTTGTTGATGAATCTCAAATTTCTAACGAAGCATTAAACCTTTATCAAAAAGAGCAAGATGTTAAAAAGTTTGCATCATTGGCATTGTCAGACGAAAATGATTTTTCGCATTTAGCATTGATAGAACAAGCTTTTGCCGAAGGTGTAAAATCTCCTTTTACTGATGATATGATAGAAGATTTGCTCAGTAATCAAAAGTTTTTGAATGATATTAATGGCTAGATAGATGGATGAAGAAACTCAAGACATAGAATTGGAAGTTCAGGACGATGCGGTCACTGATAGTAATTTGCGTTCAGCTCTATTGTTGTATCAAAAGAAAAGTTATAGTCAAGCTTTAGGTATGTTGGTTTCAACTTTTGAACAGGATAAAACCGGCATGCAGGCTACTGTTATAGGGAATTGTTATCAAAAATTGGGTTCTGCTAGTGATGCAATGCATTACTGGCGTAAAGCTGTATCTCAGAATCCTACTTGTTACCAAGCTTTTTTAGGTTTAGGCAGCGTTGCGTATTCTCAAAATAATATCAAACAGGCACTAATTTATTGGCATATAGCCTTGAGTATAAGACCTGAAGATGCTCAGATAAATTATAATTTGGCAACGGCTTATTCCAGACGGGATGACAGATTTTTGGCTATTTATTATTATGAAAAATTTCTCAAATTTTCTAAATCTCAAGAGTCTAAAGACTATCGATTTGTAACAAAGATGATAGCAACTTTGAGAAGTAAAGCAAGTGATTTAATCAGGAAAGGCTCAGATGCGGTCGGTCAAAATAATATAAATCTAGCTGTTCAATTTTATGTAAAAGCCCTATCTAATTATCCTTTGCATCCCAAGGTTGTTCAGCATTTAGCGAAGATATTTGTCTGTGATAGAAATTTTCCCAAAGCTATTGAGTATTACAAGATGGCACTAAAGATTGATGACAAATTAAAAGTTTGTTTGGTTGATATTGCAAATGCTTATGTTGCAAAGAGAGAATACGAACTTGCGTATGCTTATTTTATGCGTTTTTTGGCCTCTTATGGTAAATCAGGTAAATTTGCTGAAGTTGAAAGAATAGCTTCTTATGCGAAAAGCAAGATGAGTACTTCATATGATTCCCTGAAACACTTTAATGCAGCAGTTGAGCATGAAAATAATTTGAGATATAGGGAAGCTTTGGATGAGTATGAAACTTTTAAGGTGCTGTCTAATGAACATGCTGAAAGAGTCGAAGAAAGTATAAAAAAACTTTGTTTGATGATATACCCTGAACGTGAGTTGGTTAAAGCTTTGATAAAGAAAGCTGATGAATATTCTACGAATGGCAAATATGAAGAAGCAATTGCATTGTGTGAACGATTGTTGGTTTTAGCAGTGTTAAATTCCCAAGAGTTTATGTGGGCAAATAAAAAACGTCAAGAACTACGATATACCATTTTTAGACATTCCGAAGGGAAAAAGTAAGTGTTTTATCGACTCAGAAAATTTTTTCATAAACATATTTTGAGAAGAAAATATTTACGTGAAGGGCATTGTTTAGGCTGTGGGGCTTGTTGTACACATATTTATGTAAAGCATATGAAAGGTGTTGTCAAAACTGAAGACGAATTTAGAAAATTACGGCTTTTACATCCGTTTTATACCTATTTAGAAATCGTAGGTGAGGATGAAACCGGCTTGTTTTTCGAATGTACAAATTTGGACAAAGAAACCAAACAGTGCAAAATACACGCACATAGACCTGGTATATGCCGAAGATATCCCCAAGAAGAAATATTTCTGCTTGGCGGGACCTTAAAAGAAGACTGTGGTTACAGATTTGTACCAATAGATAGTTTCGATGAGGTGTTTAGTAAATTAAAAAAGAAACTCAAGTGAGTTGAGTTTCTTAATCCAGCAATTTATCTAAAATTTCTGCATTCTTGTTAGCGTATGTATTTTCACGAACTTTGTTTCTGTGGATATATGTTCTTAGTGCTTCTCTGATTAATTCGCTACGAGAACGATTTTCGTTTTCAGCAACTTCATCAATATTTTTTAAAAATGTT
>JAFQTK010000168.1 GCA_017409065.1 bacterium | reverse complement strand
CTCTTTTGGCTCCGCCCTTATGGCAGGGGCTATGCCCCCGCACCCCCTTTAAAAAACAATGTCATTCTGAAGGAGTGCGAAGCACGACTGAAGAATCTCTTGGAGCAAAAATCATTTCGTCATTCTGAGCGAGTGAAACGTAGCGAAGAATCTCACCGGATTTTAGCCTTTATTCCACGAGATTCTTCGGGGTTCGATTTCTCACCCCTCAGAATGACGGAGATTATTTTTCATAAAAAATTACGTCATCCTGAGCGTTAGCGAAGGGTCTCATGGAGTGAATGCTTGTGGCGACGAGATTCTTCACCCTAAAGAGTTCAGAATGACGTGTTTTTTATTAAAAATATTTCATTTTGTAACAGTTTATTTACAAACCACTAAAAATCATTAAAGTTTTTACAGGTTAGTGCCGATTATATAAATATCAGATTAGCGGAGCAAAAAACGTGACAGATGGACTATTCAATATGCCTTTTGGCTTAAACGTAAGAGTACCGACTCGAACACTTCAAGAAGCACAAAAAACTCTTGAAAACCAGATTTCGGGTCTATGGACGCCGCTCTTTGATTACTTAGAGAAGAACGAAGCAGTGTTTAACGGTGATGTAGTGGAACAAATCAATCAGTACAATCGACAGGCTTACAACCTCGGTGCAATTATGCGTGAGGTATCTGAAAAGCCCGCATTCGATATGAAATTTTAGACACTCTTAACTCTATAACTCATAGTCCACTCCTTTTTCGCTGTATCATTTAGATACAGCTTTATTTTTTGCAAACTATGCTTTAAGTTTTTTGGACTCTCTATTTTTACGAGCAATAACCCTTAATTCTTCAAGTCTATTTTGTCTATAACCGTATGAGAAATAAATTGCCGCACCGATTAACAACCAAAGCGGGAATAATAATGCTGAATCAGAAAGAGTTTTCAACTTGCATAACATCAACCCAAAACAACAAATCACACCAATAATAGGTGTTACAGGGGCAAATGGGACTTTAAACGGACGAGGTCTGTTTGGTTCTTTTTTACGCAAAATTAAAACCCCGATACAAACAATGATAAATGATGTAAAAGTTCCGTAATTACACAAATCTGCAGATATTTCAATATCCATAAACAATGCACCAATAATTACAACAGCCGCAGTAACCCAAGTTAGAACATGTGGAGTTTGGAATTTATCGTGTAGTTTTTGTAATGAACGAGGCAGAAATTTATCTCTGCTCATAGTAAACAAAATTCTTGTTGTGCCTAGCTGATAAATTAAAAGTACAGAAGTTAAACCTGCAAGAGCACCTATTGAAATTACAAATGCAACCCAGTCTTTCCCTACAAATCGCATAGCGTGAGCCAAAGGTGCTTGAAAATCAATATTTTGATATGGAATCATTCCTGTTAAAACAAGTGCCACAACAACATACAAAATTGTACAAGCAACTAATGTTCCAATAATTCCAATCGGCAAATCTCTTTGGGGATTTTTGGTTTCTTCTGCTGTTGTTGAAATTGCATCAAAACCAATATATGCAAAGAAAATTAAAAAAGCACCCGCAAAAATACCTTCAAACCCGTTTGGGGCAAAAGGTGTCCAGTTTTCCGGTTTTACATAAAACATTCCTGCAATAATAAAAGTCGCAATGACACTCATATTTATTGCTACCATTATACTTGCCCATCGTGTAGATTCTCTAATACCTTTAACCAATATTACAGAAATCAATAAAACAATAATAATCGCCGGAATATTTATAGCAACCGGAATTGTATCAAATAAATATGGTATTTGAGTATGTGGATCAAGTCCTTGTTGCTGACAAATTTTTATTGCTGAACGATAATCATTAACCAACCAAAGAGGTGGATTTAACAACCAATCCGGCAAGAATGGGAAACCTTTTAGAAAATGAAACAAGTATCCGGTCCACGCACTTGCAACAGCGATATTTCCAATTGCATACTCCAACATTAGTATCCAACCTACCATCCACGCAGCAAATTCGCCCATTGTTGCATAAGTATATGAATAAGAACTCCCCGCAGTTGGAATCATTGAAGCAAATTCTGAATAACATAATGCAGAAAAGAAACAAGCAATAGCAGCAACAATCATTGAAATAACTAACGCTGGTCCTGCCGCAACACCGTCAATTCCACCTTGAGCAGCAACACCGACAATTGTGAATATACCTGTTCCGACAACGGCACCAATACCTAAAATTATAAGGTCAAATGCACTTAAAGTCTTTTTTAAACCTGAATTACTAGACTCAGTAATTATTTCATCAGGAGTTTTTCGCTTTAATAGGTTATTAATAAACTGATTCGCCAATGCTACACTCCAACTTCTTTTTTAGACTTGCTTTGAGATACTTCGGCTGATTTCTTCTCAAGTTCTCTATTTTTCTTGTAGCCATAAGCCCCATAAATTACTATTCCAATAAGCATCCACAGTGGGAACAAAACAGCAGAGTCAGACTGTTCTTGCATTTTCATCACCATCAAAAGCAAGCAACAAGCAATCCCCGCCAGTGGAAACCAAGGTGAAAAAGGAACTTTAAAAGGTCTATGACGATTTGGGTCAGTTTTTCTTAAAATCAAAACAGCCACACACACAATTATAAACGAAGTGAATGTACCAAAGTTACACAATTCAGCAGCTACATTCAAATCCAAAGTCAATGTACCCAACACGCAAACTACCGCAACAGTCCAAGTCAACACATGCGGAGTTTTGAATTTTGGATGCAAAACTTGAAAACGTTTTGAAATAAAATTATCACGACTCATTGCATACAAGATTCTTGTCGCTGCCAATTCCAAAACCAACAATACTGAAGTTAAACCGGCCAACGAACCAATAGAGATTAAACCGGCTGCCCAATCTTGACCAACCATAGTCATAATAAATGCCATCGGAGCTTTCAAAAATTCTGCTGAAACTGGACCGCTTGTCGGATAAATACCTGTCAACACCAAAGCCACCGAAACATAAATAACAGTTGTCATCAACAATGACCCAATAATACCAATCGGCAAATCTTTTTGTGGATTTTTAGTTTCTTCCGCCGTTGTTGCCAATGCATCAAAACCGATATACGCAAAAAATATCAAAAATGCACCTGCCCAAATACCTTCAATACCGTTTGGAGCAAAAGGAACCCAGTTTGATGGTTTAACATAAAACATTCCGACCAAAACAAATAATCCGATAACCGCAAGCTTAACCGCTACCATTATCCCTGCCATTTTGGTAGAATCTTTTGTTCCTCGCACTAATATCAATGTTGTTATTAATATAATTACAATTGCGGGTAGATTTATAGCAATAGGAATATTTCCGATAGTTGGCAAAACAGTACTGGGTTCAACACCACTGTCAGTTAAAATTTTTGATGCTGTTTTAACATCATTTACCAACCATACAGGCGGATTGCTCATCCAGTCAGGTAAAAAAGCAAATCCTTTAAGGAATTGAATAAAATGGTTAGACCACGCACAAGCAACCGCAATAAAACCTATTGCATACTCGAGCATTAACACCCAACCTACCATCCAAGCACCAAATTCGCCCAAAGTTGCAAAAGTATAAGTATACGCACCACCGGCAACAGGAATCATAGTTGCAAACTCGGAATAGCAAAGTGCCGAAAACACGCAAGCAAATGCAGCAACAATCATAGAAATAACCAAAGCCGGACCTGCTCCGGGGCTATCTACACTACCAGCTGCAGCAATACCTACAACCGCAAAAATTCCGGACCCGACAATCGCACCAATACCAAGGATTATCAAATCAAAAGCAGTCAAATTCTTTTGCAATCCAGCTCCTCTGGATTGAGAAATCAACTCATCCGGATTTTTCTTTTTAACAAGGTTACTTAATAACCCCAATACAATTTCTTTAATTTTCATTCTAATTCCTTAACAACGTGGCAATAAATGTGGGCAAGCTATTTTACAGCTGTCACACATTTTTTCAAAAGTGGGAAACCTAATTTTTCTCTCTGTTCAACATAAAGCTTAGCAACCATCGCTGCCATTCTTCTTATACGATTAATAAAATTAATTCTCTCGTCTTTTGATATAACACCTCTTGCATCTAAAAGGTTAAAGGTATGAGAACATTTCAAAACATAATCATACGCAGGCAAAACTAAACTTGCTTCAACACAGCTTGTAACTTCTTTTTCAAACAAGTCAAACATATTAAACAATCTATCTGCGGATGAATATTCAAAGTTATATTTTGATTGTTCTATTTCATTTTGAAGATAAATATCACCATATTTCAACTCGTTATTCCACATTACGTCATAAACGGAGTTAACATTTTGCAAGTACATAGCAATACGTTCCAAGCCATAAGTAAGCTCCAAAGCAACCGGCTTAATTTCCAAACCACCAACTTGTTGGAAATATGTAAATTGGGTAACTTCCATTCCATCGAGCCAAACTTCCCAACCTACACCGGCTGCACCCAATGTTGGTGACTCCCAATTGTCTTCAACAAAGCGAACATCATGTTTTGACAAATCTATACCCATAGCCTCTAAACTTTTCAAATAAAGCTCTTGAGCATTATCAGGTGATGGCTTCAAAATAACTTGATACTGAAAATAATGTCCCAATCTATTTGGGTTTTCACCATATCTTGCATCGGTTGGACGGCGACAAGGTTCAACCATAGCTGTATTCCAAGGCTCAGGTCCTAATGAACGCAAAAAAGTTGCTGGATTCATTGTACTTGCACCTTTTTCAATATCATACGGCTGTTGAATTATACAACCATAATCAGACCAAAACTTTGATAGATTTAAAATTAATTCTTGAAATGTTAAAGCCAACTCTAATTCCTCTTATAAAATTACGCAATTTTCGGCACTCGTGCTTATTAATAATTCTACTACAATAACAGCAGATTTCAAGTTAATATTTGTATCAATTGTTTAAAATACACTTAATGGGCGAATTTTACGGATTCTAAATTCAAATCATCATCCCAAAGTAAATATTGATTATCCAAACTCAAATCAAACAAATTGGCTGAATTTGCAGCCATTTTAACAGCTGCCTCTAAAGTTAAGATTTCATTTTTCACAAGTTTACGAATTATATCAGGCAAAAGCATTGAAGAACCTGCGAGAGTTCCGCCGGAATCGGTTGCACGACCATCTGAAAGATAAATCTTTTTATTGCAAAACATCATTTCAGTTTCTTCACTGCCTGCAATCGGCAATGCGTCTGAAATCAATATGATTTTATTTAAAGATTTAGTTTTAAGAACCAATTTTACATTGTCATAATGGATGTGATAGCCATCAGCAATCAATTCGCAATACAAATCATCATTCAACAATGCTGAAGTAACAGTATTTTGACGGCGATGGGAAATGCCCGCCATTGCATTAAACAAATGCGTAACACCATCCATATTTCTCAAATTATGGGCTTGAGTATGCCCTGCAAAAACCTTAACCCCCTTAGCTCTAAGATAATTTGTCAATTCCAAATTTTTATCCAATTCAGGAGCCAATGTAACAAGTCTTATGTTTTCAGATTCCAATAATTTAAAATTTTCTACACTTGGAAGTAAAAGTTGTGATTCATCATGAATCCCTCTTTTCTCCGGAGCAATAAAACAAGCCTCAAGATTAATTCCATAAATTTTTGCCCCACCTGCTTTTTTTTCTTGTTGCAATCTTATCGCAGAAGAAATAACATCAATTTGCCTGCGTAAAATTCCAACAGGTGCAGTCGCCAAGGTTGGACAAAAAACACCAACACCTATTTTTAGCAACTTTTTAGCACAATCCAACAATTCATACTCATTACAAGTCAAAAAGTCGATTCCAAAAGCACCATGAATATGTTGTTCAACAATAACACTAGTTTTAACTACACCCATATCAACATTTTACATTGTTTTTAGCTTAATTGCAAGATTCAGCCAAATTATAATGATACCGAACCGCCTTCACTTTGTCGAACTTTAGAAAATAAAAGCGAGCAAACACCCCTTCGTAACAAAATTTTACAATCCCTCAAACGCTGACTCTACCTATCTTTTCATTCAAAAAAAAGAAAAAAAATGATGTATGCACTAAAGTTTTTCTTTTTTATGCCGAAATATTCAATATGTCAGTAAAGATAAGGAGTAAATAAGATGAATTTTGATGCCGGCTTTAAAAAAGTACCTTTAGATTACGCAACAACCAATTCGATGAATAGTGGTGTACAACCTAATGTCCAAAATACAGAAGAAAGTGATTGCCTATTTTCAGGTGTAGAAACTAATTGTCCCGGAGTAGACCATTCCATCACAATCACGCAACCATTTGACGTTAACAGGGATGTAGACTCCCAAAATTTAGATAGTTTAAAAGCCTTTTTTGGCTTACCTGCGGATGCTGAGGTTGATATGAGCAAGGTGTCTGTTCGTAGTGATGGCCAAATTACGGATTTTTATGTTGACGGAAAACGTTATTCCTTGCGATATGATTCAGAGGGAAATATTAACAAAGTCTTGGAAATGGAATTTGATGAAAATGGTAATGTTACAAACCAAAAAATACGAAATTACAATATTGACGGTGCATTAGAAAATACTATAAATTATGAATACACAAGTGATGGTGGTCAAACAAGAACTGCAAGACATGCAAGATATGGTAACCCGATGATGCTAATGGGAGAATTTTTTGGCGGAGCAAATTATTCGATGACTGCTGATAAGTTTACAGACCAAAAATTTGATAGTGATGGTAGGCTAACTGATTTTTACTATGAAGGAAAAAGATATTCTGTGCGTTATGATAGTAAGGGGCAACCTACAAAAACTATTGTACAAACTTTCCATGAAAATGGGACTGTCGCAACGCAAAGTATAAAACAAAAGGGTTCTTTTTTCGATGGATTGTTTGGACGTAGTTGCAAGGTTGATTTTTACACTTATGATGAAGATGGTAACGAAAGTGCACATGTCTCTGGCTATTCTAGGTGGAAAAACGAATAGCAACGAATCATATGTTGTTAAAATTAAGATAATTAAAAATTTAAAAAACGGGCTATAATTGCCCGTTTTTTATTTAAAATACCATCTATATAAGACTTTAATTATAAGTTTTGTAAATGCAAATCATCTTTAGTAACAAACTTTTTTTTGTTGAATATTTACATGAGTGTTGTTACGTTAGAAAGGAATAAATATGATAAACACTAACTATTCAATGCCATCATTCAAGGGGCTAATTTATTTCAAGGATGATAAAAAAGTTGTAAATACGGACTCTATAAGAAGTATGGCTGAAACTTATCAAGATAAACCAGATATCTTGTTCAAATCTGTTCCGGAATCAGGAACATATGCAGGAAAGGTGTCTGTTAAATCCGACATTGAATCAGTACTAGCAGCATACAAAGCCTCTAGGGGCAAAGATTCAATAATAGTCGTCAGACACAAATCAGAAGAATAAATTACAGGTAAAAAATAATTAAAAAAGGATGCGATTAACCGCATCCTTTTTCAATATCGGTAGTGTGCTATAAATTACACTCTATAAATTTTTAACCTTTCCGTCATTCTGAGCGTTAGCGAAGAATCTCATCGCCCGAAGTCTGCACTCGGTGAGATTCTTCAGCCACTACGTTTCCTCTGAATGACGAAGAAGTTTTAAAAATAAAAAACATCGTCATTCTGAGCGTTAGCGAAGAATCTCATCGCCCGAAGTCTGCACTCGGTGAGATTCTTCAGTCACTACGTTTCTTCTGAATGACGAAAAAGTTTTAAAAATAAAAAACATCGTCATTCTGAGCGTTAGCGAAGAATCTCATCGCCCGAAGTCTGCACTCGGTGAGATTCTTCAGTCGTCCTACGGACTCCTTCAGAATGACGACCGCAGTGGCGGTTTTTCAACCAGCTAGCTCTAAGACCCAAAGTTCAATTGGCTATAATTCTACGCAGTGGCGGTTTTTCAACCAGAATCAATGCAGGGTGCAATTTATTGCACCAATTATAAAAATGATGTCGTAGGAGGGACTTGCACGACAACCAAGGCGAAGAATGAGTCGTAGATTGTCGGGTGCCGGAATTGATTTTTAGCGTAAGCGTAAAAAATCTGCACCGGTAAACCCTCGCTTTTTCGAAGAAAAAGCAGGGTGAAAAGTCCACAATAATCTTTGCAAAATAAAAATGTCGTAGGAGGGACTTG
>JAFQTK010000167.1 GCA_017409065.1 bacterium | reverse complement strand
TGTTTAATTATACAAATTATTTTTTTAAATTTTAAATTTTTTGCAATCAATAAAACTCAAAAGGATTGGATATTAATTCTTTTCAACTTATTATCAATTATTACAATAATAACTATATTTAACCTGATTTTTTATGCTATATCTAACCCCTTGTACTAATTTTTAGTGTTTAGGCTTTAAATCTTGCATAAGTTCATAACACTTACAATCCGGATATTTTTGCCCTCGTTCTCTTCCCAGCCTGTTTGCAATTTGATCCCTTTCTGAGTCTGCGATAGCTTCTTCGATTGAAACTTTATGGGTCTTGGCATATACGTCTTCCCACTAATCAAATTTTTCTTTTGCATCACTAAGTATAATTGCAGCTTGCTCACCTAATATTCCAAATAATTGTACAGCTTCACAATTAGCTTTTGAATGGTAGTATTTATCCATTTCATATTCCTTTAAAATATATGCTTTAATTTTTTTTTACATACATATTAGATTCATTTTTTGCATTTTCCAGTCTTCTTATGAACTTATTAATTGTTTCTAATGTGTCACAATTTTTTTCATTTATACTTTGTGGTTGTTGTTTTAATTTTTCTCTTGTAATTTTTATATAATTTTTGAGGGGCTAAGTTTTGCGATGGAGTATAATTCAATCTTATATGCTATTTATTTCTGCTGACAATGAATTTGGTCTTTTTGTTCGCATTGATTTTGCGTATAATTCCAACAATAACCTTTATCTAAGCAAGAATCCACATTAAAATATTCAATATTGGTGGATAAAGAATATTCTTTAAATAACCAAAATAGCAATATAAATATTGTTAAAATTAAATAAAATAAAAATCTCATATCTTTATATTATAATTTATTAATATTTTTCTGACAATCCATTGGGACGTAGGCTATCAATTAATATTTTACAATTAATATTGGGATGTAGTTTACCTTGTTCCCGTCCATATTTGTTTGCTTCTAAATCTCTCTTTGCATCTTGGATTTGTTCTATTATATTATTACCTTCCAGGATAACTTTTCTTAAACCTTCTTCTATTTCCCTTGATTGGCTAATTGCGACAGCTAAAATTTCTCCAGCTCCGCCCCTTTGCGTTGCTTCACAATTAGCTTTAGCATGAAAATATTTATCGGCATTTATAGTATTTGCATTCAACATGTCTAGATAATTTCTTGCGAAATCTCCCGCTGCGTTGTCCCAGTACATGGCTTGGTTAATGATATTTTCGCAAGCCTCTTTATATATTACACTTGAATTTGTTTTTAAATAAGTTAAGATATTATAAACCATATTTTTTATATGGTTTTGTAAGTTTTGTATATTGTCTACAAGCAATTTAAACTCTGATGGTAATGAAGTAATGCAATCACAAGATTTTTTCTTTGTTCTTTGTGGTAGGTCTTTTAATTTGTCATAATTATCTTCCAAAACCTCCACTCTGCACTGACAATTAGGATGAGGGCGAGTAGGTACTTCATCGTAAGAATCAAAAACTTTACCATCCAGTGCTTTACACAAATCACAAGTGCTTGCACTATTCTCTGCTCTCCAAATGTATTTATTATGACTAATTCCACCATTTAAAATAGTTTTTTCAATATTTGATTTTTCCTCGTTAGCTTTTGTTGTAAAATTATTTTCTTTCAAAACTTTATAACGGTACAAGGCTTCACCAATATTTTGTAAATCAATATATTTTTTTAAAAATCCATTATATTCTTTATTGGGGAAAACAGGATTTGAGTAATTTTTTAGCATTCACAAGGCTTTTAAATTTATATACAAAAAACAGCGGTGATAAATTAATATCAACCGCTGTTTTTGTTTAAGCTTTTTTGCTTATTTATCTGTTTTTATTCTCATACCGTAGAATGAACGGTAAACGAAGAATAACGCTACAAAGAAGAACACTGTTCCTACATAAGGTGCGTATTCTTTGAAGCTTTCAGAAATTGCAATTTCCATTGCCAACAAACCAAACAATGTTGTAAATTTGATAATTGGGTTCATTGCAACAGAAGAAGTATCTTTGAACGGGTCACCCACTGTGTCGCCGACAACAGTTGCTTCATGAAGCGGAGTGCCTTTTTCAGCCAAATCAACTTCTACAATTTTCTTACCGTTATCCCAACATCCGCCTGCATTTGCCATAAATACAGCTTGGAATAATCCAAACACTGCAATTGCAATCAAGTAACTTACGAAGAATGCAACAGGCTCGTTTGACCCAACAGGTGCGGAGAAAAACGCAAATGATAACGCAAATGAGAATAATGCAATAAAGATGTTAAGCATTCCAGATTGAGCGTATTGCGTACAGATTTTAACAACTTCTTTTGAGTGTTCTGTTGCGGCCATAGCAGAGGTGTTATCATCAAGGTTAATGTGTTCTTTGATATATTTTACTGCTCTGTAAGCACCTGTCGTAACTGCTTGCATTGAACTTCCTGTGAACCAATAAATAACAGCTCCGCCTAGGATAAATCCAAGAATTGTATATGGATTTAGTAGGTTCAATATAGCTTCGGGTTGGATTCCCAACGTATCTCGAATAACTAATATTAATGAGAAAATCATTGTAGTTGCACCAACAACAGCTGTTCCGATAAGAACAGGTTTTGAAGTTGCTTTAAATGTGTTTCCTGCACCGTCATTAGCTTCGAGCAATTTTTTGGCTTTATCAAATTTAGGTTCAAACCCAAATTCGTCATTGATTTGTTTATCTATATTTTCTATATTTTCAATTAACGATAACTCATATACGGATTGAGCGTTATCTGTAACTGGTCCGTAGCTGTCTACTGCGATTGTGATTGGCCCCATTCCTAAAAATCCGAAGGCTACCAAACCAAACGCAAATACAGATGCATAAACCATTAATGTATTTGGAATATAAAGGCTTGCAAAATAAGCCACAGCCATTAATAGTACGATTGTTAATCCAATCCAGAATGAAGAGAAGTTACCTGCAACAAGTCCGGAAAGAATTGTTAGGGATGAGCCGCCTTCACGAGAAGCGGTTACAACTTCTTCCGTATGGCGGGCTTTTGTACTTGTAAATACTTTTGTGAACTCAGGAATTAACGCTGCACCTAATGTTCCACAAGAAATAATTACGGATAAAACTAACCACAAATTGTTTCCTAATGAACCAAGTTGCCAGTAGCTTACTCCAAAAGTCATAATAATTGAGAGGATTGAAGTTACCCAAATAAGTGATGTTAGTGGGGCTTCAAAGTCCATTTCTTCTGCTTTGTTGTATTTTAAACGAGAAATTAAATCGTTAACTTTATATGCAACAAGTGAAGTTACAATCATTAGGAATCTCATTGTGAAAATCCAAGTTAAAAGTGGGATTCTGTATTCTTCTGCAACACCTAAAAGGATAAAACTTACAAGTGCAACCCCTGTTACACCATATGTTTCAAAACCTTCAGCCGTCGGACCGATTGAATCCCCTGCGTTATCACCGGTACAGTCGGCTATTACCCCAGGGTTTCTGGGGTCGTCTTCTTTTATGTTAAATTGAACTTTCATCAAATCTGAACCGATGTCTGCAATCTTTGTGAAAATACCACCGGCTACACGAAGAGCAGATGCACCAAGAGATTCACCAATAGCAAATCCGATAAAACAAGCTCCTGCAAGATGTCCTGGAACAAAAAGCAAAATTGTAAGCATTAATATTAGCTCAACACTTACCAAAATTACTCCAATGCTCATTCCTACTTGAAGAGGGATGCTTAAAATGTCGTATGGTTTGCCTTTTAGGGCTACGAATGCGGTTCTTGAGTTTGCAAGTGTATTCATTCTGATTCCATACCAAGCAACTCCGTATGAACCGAGGATACCAATTACAGACCACGCTAAAATCATCAAAACACCTTTAGCATCGAGGTGCTGTAATACCCCAAAATAAAAACCTATACAGATTGCAATTAAAATTTCGAGTAAAACAAGAAATTTACCTTGTTGGATTAAATAGGTTTTGCAAGTTTCAAAAATCAAGTTGCCAACAGCAAGCATTGATTTGTGTGCTTTGATTCGTTTTACATTGAAGTATTGGATTATACCAACAACGATGCCCAAAGCACTAATTACAATCCCTGCCAAAAGGAGATTGTAACTTGTTGGATGTGATGTAAATGATGGGACTACTAAATCAGCTTCACTGGCTAAAGTAGGAATAGCCGTGAAAATCATAGTTCCAAGCATCATGAACATCGCTAATACAAAGTTTTTCAAATGTTTCATATATGCCTCCTATAAACTAAATATTAATTAAGATGCTGCACTAATTATACTATACACACATAAAGACTGTACAGTATTAGAAAAAATTACGTTAAATAAATGATAAATTATTTGTTATTTATTCTCATTAATCGCATTCCCCAACCTGCATTTATGGTTTCAACTATATTTAACTCGTCATTCATTTTTTTGTTTTCCGGTAACATTAAATATAATTCATCTGCAGTTGTCCTAAATTCACTGCTGTCAACAAAATAATAAACATTATTATCAGATAATAATGGAATTAAGTGGAGCATGAAAAATCCGTAGTCTATTACAACCGGTATGTTTGTGGTTTTTACTGCAACTTGTAAAGGTAGTGTTGCTAAATATAGATTCTCAATTCTTGCACCGATTGTCCAAAATGCGTTAGTTCGTGCGTATCGTGTATCAATGCTTTCAAATGATTGTGGAATCATTGCACAAATAACAAATATTATAGAAAATAACCATATATAAATATATTTTTCTATCTTTTTAAATCCATTGATTAACATAGGATAAAGTATTGCTAATAAAGGGAATACAGGTGTTATGTATCTGACAACTTTAAATGGGACTAAATACATTACAATCAATGTCCATAAAATTGCACTGCCAAAAATATATTTAGTTGTAGTTGTTGCTTTTTGGTCAATTTTACGAATATATCTATGCAGATATGCTATTAACATTAATATAATTGCAGGAATATAGTAAATGAAATAGAGTAAACATGTGCTATAACTGTAAAAAACTTGTTTCAGATTAGAGATCATCTCAGATGTTTTGAATAGAGATAATGCTTCTTCTGAACGCCCACTGGAAAATCCGTTAAAATAACCTAAATATCCAAGCCAAGCTAATCCAACTGATAGAATTGCGGCTATAATTAAGAACAAAATGTTTTTTGGTTGTTTTTCTTTGATTGATGCATAAATTAAGCCAATGCCTAAAAATGCAATAAAAAATATGGACATATAACCGGATAGCAAGGTTAATGCAAGAACACAAGCTGCGATGATAAAATTTTTAGCAGTTAAAAATTTGTTGGATTTTATATCTTGATAAAAGTTTATTGTTACATAGGTAAGAAGTAAGAAAATGGTTTCTTGTAATTGATATGGTCTTAGAAATAATGTATTTGAGATTGAACCCGTATTAAGAAATGCAATCAAGAGTCCAAAAGGAATAAGTGCGTTATCTTCAAATAATTTTCTTAGTATCTTGTACATTAACAAGAAAGATAAAGAGAAGAAAACTAAATTAAGCGATAATCCTTTCCATATAATAGTTCTTATATCAATACTGTCAAATCCGTTAAACCAAGCTCTGAGTGCGGTGTAATAAAGATTTGTATGCGGAGGGTCATTGTTATTTTTATGTAGTTTTTTGATATCGTCTAATGTATCTTTTAGGGTAGGATTATCAAACAGCACCATTTGTTTTAATTGTTTTCCTGTGTATGCTTTATTTTTAGGTATTGGCTTAACCCAACCATATTCATTAATATTGGCAATATTTATAGATAGCATTTCGTCAACGTGAAAACCTTGTTTGTAGCTAATAAAATGCACTCTTATGAGTAATGCTAAAATGAATACAATCAAACACCAAACAAGAAGTTTCAAATTAAATTTAGTTTTTTCCATTTTATTTTTCTTCTCTTATTATATAAAGCGGTCTTTTTTGTGTTTCAGTATGTATTTTTGCTAAATACAATCCTAAAAAGCCTATGAATATTGAATTTAAGCCAAAAAAGATTGACATTGTAGAAAGTATGAATATTCTATTGCTACCAAAATTGATGATAAGTCCTACAAGTCCACCTAAGAATAACAACACCCCAAATATTAACGGTAAATATAATGGTAATGTAGAAAAGGAAATCATTCCGTTTGCAGCATATTTAAATAATGACCAAAATGACCATTTAGAGCATCCTGCTGTTCTTTCAATATTATCATAAGTGATACATTTTGTTTTAAATCCAACCCAACTAAATAAACCTTTAGAAAATCTGTTAGATTCTTTAATTGAAACTATTGCATCTACCATAGATTTCTTCATTAGTCTAAAATCTCTGATTCCATCAGTAATATTGACGTTAGAAACCGCATTCATAACTTGACAAAATATTTTTGCGAAAATCGAGCGAATAACTGGTTCGCCTTTTCGTGTTTTACGTCTGGTTTCTACGCAATCTATATCAGAGCTTTTTATTATTTGAATCATTTCGGGTAGTAATTCAGGCGGGTCTTGTAAATCTGCATCCATAACAACAGAATACTCTCCCTGAGCTTTTTTTAAACCGGCAAGTATTGCTGAATCCTTACCAAAATTTCTTGAAAAACTTAGGTAATGAATATTAGTATCGTTCAAACAGAGCTTTTTAATTTCATCCATAGTTGAATCAGAAGACCCGTCATCAACAAAAATGATTTCATAGGATATGTTTTTTTCGTTGCATATAGATACAACTTTGTTATAAAAAGTTTTTATTGTTAATTCCTCGTTGTAGCAAGGTACGATAATTGATAATTCCATATTTATTCCTATATGTTTTCTATAATTGAAAGAATTAAATTTTTAAAATCAGATTTTATTTTATTCGCTTGTTCAACCACTTCTTCGTGACATAGTGGTTTGTTTTCAATTCCTGCTGCCATGTTTGTTATGCAACTAATTCCAAGTACATCAATTCCGCAATGATTTGCTATAATAGCTTCCGGTACGGTAGACATACCGCAAGCATCAGCTCCCAATATTGCAAGCATTTTAACTTCGGCGGGTGTTTCATAGCTAGGACCGCTAGAGGCAACATATACCCCCTCTTTCAAGTCTATGTTCAAAATGTGAGCTTGTTGTTTTGCGATATCTCTTAAACGTTTTTTATAGACTTCGCTCATATCCGGAAATCTTGGACCAAATGTATCATTGTTCATTCCGATAAGAGGATTAGTTCCAAGCATATTTATATGGTCTGTTATTAACATTAAGTTGCCCCCCTTAAAATTAGGGTTTATTCCGCCTGCGGCATTTGTTAATATTAGAGTTTTAACCCCGAGTTCTTTCATTACTCTAATAGGGAACGTTATTTTTTGTAGAGTATGACCTTCATAAAAATGGTAGCGACCTTGCATAAAGACACATTTTTTACCGTTGACTTTCGCAAAGACAAGGCTTCCTTTGTGTCCTTGAACGGTAGAGTTTTCAAATCCGGGGATTTCGCAATAAGGTATTCTTTTGCCGTTAACCTCATCTGCCAATTCACCTAAACCTGAGCCTAGCACCAAGCCTATTTCCGGTTCAAAGTTGTCTATTATGCTTTTTATGTAATCAATTGTTTCACTCATGTTTAGTCTTCTTCAGCATACAAACTTGTAATGTATTCGTTTACTATATTAAATTCTTCATCATCATCGATAGTTTCAAAAGTGACTTTATCTCCTTTTCGAATTAAACGCATAAGCACAGCTTCTACCTCTGCATCTTCATCGTATTCATCATCTTCTTCAACTTCTTGCAAAACAGCATATTCAACACCTTCAACGTCAACTATATCAAGTAGTTCCAGTTCGACTGTTTCGCCATTTTCATCAATGGTTTCTATAATTTGAGTTTCAAATTCCTGATTTTCATTAATTTCTGCCATAATTTACTCACTTTCTGTTTATAAATTGTTTTAAAATTATACACGCACTTTCAATATCAATCAATTCTTTATTCTTTCTAAAATTCACACCTCTATTTTTTAAGTTTTCTTCTGCTTCAAAACTGGAACATCTTTCATCTTCGAAAAATATATCATATTTGTCTTTCATAAGTGATGCAAATTGTTCACAATCTTTGGCTTGTTCTCCAAAATCTCCGTTTGCGTGATATGGAATCCCAACAACAATTTTTTTTATTCTATATTCATTGCAAATTTCATCAATTCTTTTTAAGGCTAAATGCTCAGGTTTTCTTGATATAGCTTCTTTTCCGGTTATAACAATTCCCATATCATCACCGATAGCTACACCAATTCTTTTTGTTCCAACATCAAGTCCTAAAATTCGTTCCATGAAAGTTTATTTATATGCTCCATTTCTTTTCACATTCTTCTATTAATAGGTTCAAAGTCTTTTTATCAATTAAAGTTTTATTTGCTTCATTCCTGCGAGCGAAGATATTTGTTGAAATTATGGTGTTTTGTTGTTTTTCTTTTTCTCGGAGCAAAAATTCATAAATGCTGACTTTTATTATATTAGTTAATAATTCTTGTCGAATATCTTTATTGTATCTTATTGAATTAATAATATTAGCATATGATTTCAATCCATTTAAGTCTATTAAGTATGCACTAAGCAATAACCGATAATCAATGCGTTTAGAGTGTTCTTCATTCCAAATATTGTTGAAATTTTCTTGTATCAAGTTTTCAATATAAGACATGATAGCGGTAGCATTTTTTGTTTTATTAACTTCATCTATAATAGACTGGATTAATTCATTAAATGAGTTATTGTCAGAATTAAACATAAACCATTTATCAAATATGGTGGTATCATAAAGCTTTCTTAAATCTTTTGAGGTAATATCAATTTTGTCTAAATTTTTCTCTAAAATATCCGCTAAATTATCATCAGGTAAACTTGCATCATACATAATGCGTTTCCAACAAATGTATTCGTATGCGACTTTACCATTTTTCTTTAGAGCTAAATTCTCGGCTTGTTTTAGAATAAGTGCAGCAAGCGATGCTGAAATACAAATTTTTTCTTGCCCTGAATAGAATTTATTCACTATTCTTTGAAATTCAGATTCTGTAATATCATTAAATCCAAAACAATCAATTAAACCATTTATGTCATTAAGTGCAACTGCAAACATTTGTATTGAATCTTTGTTTTCTCTTTTTCTGCTGATAATTATTCCAATGTTGCCTCGACCGTCAGGCATGCTGGTGAAAATATCCCTGAGTTTCGAATCCGCAAAAGCTTTTTCGTAAAATTCATATGTAGAATCGTTTCTTGCACCTGCGAGTTTAAGTTCGGTTAAACTTTTCTTTGCCAATGAATTTATTTCACCGTTTTTGATGTAGTCTAAAATAAAGTTTAATGGTGTGATAGCTAATTTAGACTTTGATTCTCCCAGTTTTTTTATCGCATATTTACAAAGTTCTGAATTTGGATTGGCATATAATACAGGAGAAAAAAGATTTGCCAATTCATCCCCGCAGTAATCCTCACACAATGAATCAATAAGAATGCTTCTATCTGTTTCAGGTAGTGCTTCCATAAAATCCAGAAAATCTATCAGTGCTTCAGGATTACTTATTGCTCGTTGTAACATTTTTTCTGTGTCTGAATCAATGACAGCATCAGGATTTTCAAAATATTCCGTGTACTTTTCGTAGTTGATTTGATTGCCTAAATCTCTTAAGATAGTTATAACTGAGGCTTTAACGGTATCGGTTATGTCTGATTGATTTAAAATTTGCCATAACTCAGATTCTAGCTTTTCTTTTGGGATTAAATTTTCTAACAAAAAAGATAGAACTAAAAAACGATTATCATCTGAAGACGAGATGATTTCCTTTATCAAAATATCAAGAACAGTTTCAGTATCCGAAATTTTTTTTAATGGGAGTAAAACTTTTTCAAGAAAGCTTGGTGTATGTTTCTCCCCGCCGTCCAAAATTTTTATGGCATTTAAAATTTCAGCTCTTATTTGTAATTTGTTTAGTTTTTCGCTCATTGTTATAATTTGCTCCAAAACAAATCCAAGATTTTTTGTGCTTCTCCGGATGGCATTCTGTCATCCAAAATAAGGTATTGTACTGCAATCATTGTACACTCCGAACATATATTCACACCCGGTCCTTGTACCATTTTTACGACTTGCGTGTTTGGACGACCGCAAAAACTGCAATAAACAGGTTCAAATGATTTTTGTTCCGTAGATTCTTGTTTCGCTTTGTTTTTTGCCCCAGCAGCTCCTGCTATGCTAACAACTTTTTCTTCATTGCTCATAAAATTTACCTTATCCTTTTTTATTATTTTATATTATAACCAAATTTTCTACAAGTTTTTGTAAAAAGTTTGAAATTTATTAAAATCGGAGTATAATTATATTGTTTTATATTTCGGAAGGTCATTGTGAATCAGAATCCTTACATAAAGCAATATCAAAGAATGCAGGTGGAAACGGCTTCTCCAGAGAAAATTTTAATTATGCTCTACAATGGTGCTATTAATTTTCTAAAGAAGGCAAAAGTCGCATTTGAGGAAAATAATAAAGTAGAAGCTCATAATAATATTATAGCTGCTGAAAAAATTATTCTTGAGTTTATGACCACTCTTGACATGGATTTGGGTGGGGAAATGGCTAAGAATCTTTATGCCTTGTATGATTATTTGTATAACCGTTTGGTTGAATCAAATATGAAAAATAAACCTGAAATTATAGACGAAGTTCTGGATCATCTTGTTAAGCTAAGAGATACTTGGAACAAGGCTATTGAAATTTCTAACAGAGAAAAAGCCGAAACGGATGGTGAATAAGTGAACAAATTGCAGTTAGAGCTATTGTTGAACCAGTTATATGACTGTTCACTGGCAATATATGATGCTATTCAGAACGAAGATTTAAATGAGCTTAATAATTTGATAGAAGCAAAGGCTGAAAAAATGAAGCTTGTTGATAAAAATAAAAAGTTTTTAACTTGTAGTTTTTCACTTTTTGATGTTATGGTTGAGCAAATAAAAAAACAAGAAGTTATTAATCTTCAGTTGTTAGAAGAGAAGA
>JAFQTK010000166.1 GCA_017409065.1 bacterium | reverse complement strand
TATTTTTTGATATTTTAAAATTGGAGATATATGCACTAATTTTTTATCATATTCTAATGCATCAATTTTTACATCAACAATTTTTTCCAGTTTTAAAATTTCATCTAATGCAGTTTTTGTGTTATAGCCAATCCCATAACAAATATCTAAAATAGATACCTCGTCATTTTCTTTTATAAAATCTAAAAAACCACTCGATTTTAAGAATTTTTCATAACTTTCACTGTATGCACCATAAGATGAATGATAAATATCATCGACAGTTTTATTGAATAATCCTGCACTACCGTCATTCGTAGTACAGAAAGTTACCTCTCCCATTGTGTTTGCCTTATTTTTGTATTTATGGTTTAATTATAACATATCTGAAGCAAAAATGCTTTAGAATTGGGGAATCCGATGGAAAATGGCTATATGCCGGGAGATTATTGATGGAAAGAACATTTATAGCAGTAAAGCCGGATGGTGTTAAAAGAGGATTAGTCGGCAATATTGTTGAACGTTTTGAACGTAAGGGTTACAAAATTATAGCAATGAAAATGCTTCAACCAACTATCGAAATCGCAGCTAAGCACTACGCTGAGCATGTAGGAAAACCATTTTACAACAGACTGATAAACTATATAACAAGTGGTCCTATCGTGGCTATGGTTGTAGAAGGTAATAATGTTGTTAAAGGTGCAAGACATATTATGGGGTCAACAAAGCCTGATGAAGCTGAAGTCGGAACTATTAGAGCAGACTTTGCACAAACCATGGAATACAATGTAGTTCACGGTTCTGATTCAGTTGAAAGTGCAGAAAGAGAAATTGCTATTTACTTTAAACCTGAAGAAATCTGTCGTGATTGGAAAACTACACTAGATATAATAATGGAAAATGAAAAGTAATTATTTTGACTATGAATTAATTCATACTTGTAAAAAGACCGGAGCAAGAGCCGGTCTTTTGCACACACCGCATGGAGATATAGAAACCCCTATCTTTATGCCAGTTGGAACTCATTCAACAGTAAAAATGCTCACTAATGAGCAGATAAAATCGACAGGGGCTCAAATTATTCTCTCCAATTCCTATCATTTATATCTTAGACCTGGGCATAAATTGATAGAAGAATTTGGTGGTATACATGGTTGGATGAATTGGGATAAGCCTGTATTGACAGATAGTGGCGGTTTTCAAGTTTTTAGTTTGGCAAAAAATCGAAAAATTTCAGAAGATGGTGTTGAATTTAGGGATACTAAAGACGGCACTAAACATTTTATATCGCCTGAAAAATCGATGGAAATACAACAAAGTATCGGGGCAGATATTATAATGGCTTTCGATGAATGTTCTCCATACCCTTGTGACTACAAAACTGCCAAGTCGGCAATGGACAGAACTCATAGATGGTTAAAAAGATGTATCGAGTCGAAGCATAACGATAAACAAGCATTGTTCCCAATTGTTCAAGGTGCATTTTTTGAAGATTTAAGAAAAGAAAGTGCAAATTTTGTCACACAGTTTGATTCAGTTGGTTTTGCAATTGGTGGGCTAAGTGTTGGTGAGCCGCACGATATCATGAACAAATTTACGAAACTAACAACATCCTTACTTCCCCAAAACAAACCAAGATATTTGATGGGGGTTGGAACTACTGAAGACCTACTAGACGGCATAATCAACGGTGTAGACATGTTTGATTGCGTATTGCCAACCCGAAATGCACGTCACGGCTCGTTTTTCACGCACGAAGGACGTAAAATTATTAAAAATAAAGAGTTCGAACGAGATAATTTACCATTAGATCCTTTATGTGACTGCTATGCTTGTAGAAATCACTCTCGTGCATATATTAGACACTTATTCAGGCAAAATGAAGGGACTGCTTTAACACTATTGTCTATTCATAATATTCAATTCCTAATAAACCTTGTAAAACGAGCAAGGATAGCTATTTTAAATGACGAGTATGACACTTTTTATAATGAAGTTTACAAAAATTTACGTTAATATTTTGTAAATAGCAACATTATTTCTTTAGCAGTATTTGAGTATGCAAAGGAATATAAAGACGATGCTTGCACTCTCCCCTCAATTATTTAACATTAGCTGGAAAGGGAATCCCAGAAATACTAACGAACTCGGGCAAAATTCCCATCCTCGTTCTAACCACTACTACAACATTTCAGAAACCGAATTTATAAAAAAAGAATCAGAACTTTTGGCAAAATTAAATTCTAACCGCAACGGTGAAAAATTGCCGAATATTTCGCAAAGAACCCTAAGAAGAATGATTGCAATGCTCAATCAAGGTCCGATTAGCAAATATTCAAGAAAAACTGACTATTATTCACAGATGGGGAAAAATGTTCAACTGGTGCAAATAAGAAAATATTTGCTAGAAAATGCACCAAGTAAAAATTCATTTGTACTAAGTGCTTACGAATCGGGTTTAAGGTCAAATTTTTCTAACCATATGATGAAGTCAATGGATTTTTATAATTTAATTGAGGAAACTCCTCAAAACGGTGGCGAGAGAAGAGAATGTGCAAATAGATATTTTGCATTTCTTTCTTGGCTGAATAGAGAAGTTTATTCTAAAGGTATGGAGAAATTTTTTAAACCTTATTTAGATACCGCAGTCAAAACTGAAACTAAGGAATTATTTGTTAATGTTATTCGTGCTATTTTTAAAGGTTACAGGCAAGGAGAAAAGACATTTACATATAAAACAGAACAAATATCAGAAAATGAGTTCCGTTGCACTGGATATGCTGATGATGAAAAAATAAGCGATGCTACTGCAAAAACCGAAGATGAAGCTGAAATGTACTTGTTCAAAAGAATAATGTCAGATTATTGCGTTTATCCTTTAAATAGGGACAATAAAGAGCTTCGAAAAAATGTATTTAATGTTGAAAATATAAAAGATGCAGTCCATAAAATGCTTGTAAACGTTGGTTTTATTCTCTTTGAATCTGCTTTGACAAAAAATTGTGACAAACAAGCACCAGACTATATTTTAAGAGCATTATCACCTACCTTAAAAATCAATGATGGGCTAAATTTCCAGAAATTTGAATACTATGGTGATGCAGTTTGTAATATGGAAACAGAGCTGTTTTTACTAGAAAAAAAATTACCAATTGACATCAAAGAAAAATTCTATAGCATAATGAAGTCAAATGCCACTTTTGAAGAATATTTCGACAAAATTAAGCTTGAAAAATATTTATTAAATCCTGATAAATCTACACCAAAATATAAAGCGGATGCTTTTGAAGCTCTTATTGGTGCATTGCATTACTCGTACGATGAGCGTTTAGTTTATGCATTTTTACAGCCGCTCTTTGAAGCAAAATACCAAGAACTAATGAATACCTTGCAACCAAGAATTAAGAATAATAATATTTCAAATAATTTTGAACAAAATGCATAAATTATTACAAGCTTATTTCATCATTAACATCAACTGGCACGTCAATCTCGCCGTTACTTCCAATTGGTTCAACAGGTGCTCCAACGGTTCTCTCTACAGTTGCTACTGATGTATTGTATAACATAAGAGCATTGTAGTAATTTAATTGAGCGTTTCTGTATGTTATTTCAGCATCTTTTAACTCAATAGCATCGCTTAAACCTGTTCTGTAACGCCCTGCTGCAATTTCATACTGTAATTGGGCTTCATTCATCGCTTTGTGAGCAACAGGTACACTGTCACGAGCATTTACAAAATCGATATAAGCTGTTTTTACATCCAAGTAAACATTATTTTGTTGACGTTCTAAATCTGCCAAATCTCTTTCATATGTAGCTTTAGCTTCATCTACTTGCTTTTTCAAAAGGAAGAAATTTGTAGTCGGATAAGACAATCTAATCCCTGCTTGATAACCATATTCAGCAGCGTATTCTTTTCCGCCGACTGTATAATTTCCAAACCCTCTAAGGTCAGGAGTGAATGCCAATTTTGAAGATGTGACTAATATTTTTGAAGCTTCTACTCTTTTCGCAACAGCTTGAAGCTCAGGTCTTAATTCGTATGCCTTTTCAATTAAGGATTCAAAATCAAGATTATATTCGCTTATATCCATCTTATCAGTCACATTGTAACTTGAATAAGCAGGTAACCCCATAGCATTATTTAGCTGAGCCTTAGCCGATTCTACTTGGTTTTTAGCTTTGATTAGGTCAAGCTTTGCATTACTTAAATTGTATTCAGCTGTCACAACGTCTATTTTGGACTTCATACCGACATCATAGGCCGCTTTAGCCTCTAAATAGTGTGTATTAAACTTATCAACGGTAGACTGTAAAACTTGCTGCTGTCTTAGCATATACAAATAATTATAATAAGCAGACTTGACGTTATAAACTGTGTCATTTAGAGCTGTTTGAATGTCGGAAATTGAAGCTTCATGAGCTTTTTTTGCCATATTAGCTTGTTTTTGTGTTTTACCAAAATCATACAGCAGCATAGAACCCTCTATTGCAACAGCATTCCACAAATCATATTTCATCTTTGGAAATTTAAAGTTTGTCGGTAGCATCTTATTTTTCGAATATGCTGTGCCTACACCGAATTGAGGAAAATAATTTGACCATGCCTGTGCAATTTTAGACTTATAAATATCTGAGTTACTAATCGCATATCTGATAGTTGGATTGTTATACAATCCCAATTTTACACAGTCATCAACAGAAACCAAAACATTCTCTTCTACCCCGCCTTTAATAGTAGTTGTAGAGGCCGTAATTTCTTCTTCAAGTACTTCATTACTAACTCTATCAGCAAGAGCTTCTTGACGTTCTTTCACAGACATATCTTCTTCGGCATTTTTATCACGTCTACGCTCACGTCTATTCTTATTTGCCTGTTCCTCTTGAATAGTTGCAATTGATTTAATTTCAATTTTCTTTTTTTCAACAGTAGGGACGTCTGATGAATTTGCTTCAAAAACACTGCCTTCTGATTTAGCCGGCTCAACTACATTAATTTCAGGCTCAATTTCTTTTTTACTTTTCTTTTGAGGCAGTTTTGATATTAACTTTGTCCAGAAAGACTCTTTTTCAACGACAGTTGCCCCAACCGGTTCCGGTTGAACCATTTGTTCTATTGGCTCTATTGCCATAACAGGAGCAAAAGAGATAACTGTCATCATCATTATTAATGTTAATATTAATTTCTTTTTCATATATCCACTCACATTATATTTATTTAACATTATGTACTTTTTTGTTGAATAAACCAATCATTTTGTTAGTTAATGACTGAACTATTACATAGAATGCAGGGACCAATAATGTACCCGCAGAACTTGCTGCAAGCATACCACCAAACACAGTAACCCCGACTGATATACGAGATTCAGCACCTGCACCTTTTGCCAAAAGCAATGGCAATACACCTAATACAAACGCAATCGCTGTCATACACACTGCACGGAATCTTAACCTCGCAGCTTCAATAGCTGCTTCTTCAATGGTACGTCCATTTTCTTCGTGTTGTACCTTAGCAAATTCGACAATCAAAATTGCTTGCTTAGCAGCCAAACCAATTAACATAATCAATCCGACTTGAGAATATAAGTCAAACGCTTGCCCACCTATCATTGATGCAATTTTTACACAAAGCAAAGCACCAAGAGCAGCAACAGGAACAATCAATAGTACTGCAACAGGAATCATCCAGCTTTCGTACAATGCAACCAAGAATAAGTAAACAAACAACATTGATAATCCAAGAACATAGCCCATACCACCTGATGATTCTATCTCTTGCTTTGATGTACCTGACCATTCATATCCAACATCAGAAGGGAACTCTTTCTCCGCCAATGCTTGCATTGCAATCATGGCTTGACCGGAACTTTTACCAGTTGCCGGTGAACCAATCATTTGGATTGAACGATATTGGTTATATCTGTTGATAACCGTTGCACCAATATCTTTTCTAAGTGTCACAATGGTTGATACAGGAACCATTAGCCCCTTATTGTTTTTCACATAGATTTTACCCAAATCCTCAGGATTACGTCTGTACATAGAATCAGCTTGCATTTGAACTCTGAATACACGACCCAGTTTGTTAAAATCATTGATATAATATGTACCAAAATTTGATGCAAGTGTAGAATAAAGTTCTTGCAAACTTACACCTTGAGCTAAAGCTTTTTCTGTATCTATGTCCACATAATATTGAATCATGTTTGATTGATAAGTGTGATAGACGTTGCTTAAAGACTTGTCTTGGTTAGCAGCCATCATTAATTTATTGGCAATCAATTCTAATTCTTGTGGTGTGTGTTCGCCCTTAGAAAGAACTTGGAAGTCAAAACCACCAAACATACTCATACCGGAAATAGCAGGTGGTGCAAAAATGAACATTTTACCATCTCTAATTGGGGCAATTGCCTGATAAATTCTATTTTGAATAGCTGTGTGAGATAAATCCGTAGGTTTACCTTGAATATGTCTGACAAGTTTTTGGAAAACACTTAATTCTCTGTGTTTAAATTCATCCAACTCAAATACCATAAATGCAGTATTTGAGCCGTTCATACCAACAAATGACATTGATTTAGTGATACCTTCGACATTTTCAACAGCAGCTTCAACTTTTTTTGTAAACTCATCTGTTCTGTTTAATGTCGCACTCGCAGGCAACATAACCTGTGCAAGCAGTACTCCTTGGTCCTCAGTAGGAATAAAACCTGTTGGAACTTTAATCATCGGAGCTGCAAATAATGCCATAACAGACATACATATTCCAACAAAAACAGTTAAAGTTAGCTTTTTGTTATAAACAAAAACCGCAACTGCTTTCATATAAGTTTCTTCGGTAAAACGACGGAACCAACTATCAAATGCTCTAATAAATTTTGGTTTATCTTCCTCTTTCTCGGGTTTCATAAATATTGTGCATATCGCAGGCGAAAGTGTTAAAGCAACGATTGCTGATAACATAATAGAAACAGCAATACAAACTGCAAACTGCTTATACATCAAACCGGACAATCCCGGAACAAAGGCAACAGGAACGAACACAGCCATAAGCACTAAAGCCATTGCAACTAAAGCACCACCAACTTCTTCCATAGTAAGCTGTACTGCTTCTTTGATTTTCTTCCCTTCTTCTAAATGTCGTTGAACGTTTTCCACAACAACAATAGCATCGTCAACAACCGTACCCACGGCAAGAACCATAGCAAACAGTGTTAATGTGTTTATAGACATTCCAAAAATAGGTAAGAATGAGAATGTACCTATCAATGATACGGGTATTGCAAACAATGGTGCTAAAGTTGCAGTGATAGAACCTAAGAACAAATATGTCAAGGCTATAACAATAGCTGATGCTTCAAAAATCGTCTTTGTTACTTCCGCCATAGACTCTTTTACAAATTCCGTTTCATCACGAGCTATTTGAACTTTTATACCATCCGGCAAAGTTTTTTCGATTCTTGCTAATTCTTTTTTAATGTCGTCAGCAACCTGAATAGCATTAGCACCCGGTACTTGAATAATTTGCATCATCGCAGTCGGTCCACCATCAAAACGAGCGATTGAACCATAAGTTTGAGCACCCATTTCAACTCTTGCTACATCTTTCAAATATATCTTAGAACCATTGATATTTTCTCTAATAATTATTTTTTCAAATTCGGCAGGCTCCGCAAGACGTCCTTTTGTTCGCAAAGTTACTTGCAATTTTTGTTTATCTATCATCGGCAACGTACCAAATGAACCTGCAGAAACTTGGGTGTTTTGTGCAGAAACCGCAGCTTGAATTTCGGCGGTAGATACATTTAAGTTAGCCATTTTTTCAGGGTTTAGCCAAATTCTGATACTGTATTCCCCAATCCCAAATACTGTAACTTCCCCAACCCCCTTAATACGAGCTAATTCATCCTTTACAAATATTGATGCATAGTTGAATACATCAAGCTCAGAAACTGAGTTGTCAGGTGATGTAACAGCTAAAATCATTAAACCGGCACCGGAAACCTTAGTTTTTGCAGTTACACCTAAACGTTTTACATCTTCAGGCAAACGAGGTTCAACCTGAGATATTCTGTTTTGGGTTTTTACAAGTGCGATATCTTTATCCGTACCTATATCAAAGTAAACAGTCGCAGTATAAGAGTTATCCTGCGAAACAGATGTCATGTAAATCATGTTTTCAACACCATTTACCTGTGACTCAATCAATGACGCTACCGATGACTCAATAACATCAGCACTTGCTCCCGGATATGAAGCCGAAATAGCGACCTGTACAGGTGTAATATCAGGATATTTTTCCAATTTTAAGGCAGACATTGCTAACAAGCCTACCAAAGTTATAAATATTGATATAACTATCGCAAACCTCGGTTTTGTGATAAACAAATACCAATCTTTTCCATTTGCTTGTTTTTTATCGTTAGTCATGATTCTATCCGTTTCTTAGTGTCTATCTACTTATCTTTTGTTTCTTTGTCTTCAGTCCCAACTGATTGACTTTCCTTTGTTTGTGCAGTTTTCTCTGCCGTTTCTTCCATATCAACAGGAACGACTTCCATATTAGGTCTTGTAATACTTAACAAGCCTTTTTCAACAACTTTGTCACCAGCTTTAAGCCCTTTTGTCACTATCCATTTACCATTATACTGTCCGTCAGCTTCTATAATAATCGGAATAGCAAGATTTTCAGCATTCACCGTGTAAACCAACATTCCATCTTTACTTTCCTGAACAGCTTCTTGTGGAACTAAAATTACGTTTCTAGGCTTATTAGAAGTAATAGTTACGTTAACGTAGTCATTTGGTACAAGAATAGAGCTAGGATTGTCAAAAGTTGCCCTAAGAGCAATTGTACCGACAGTAGGGTCAACTTCATTATCTACAAATTCAACTTTACCTTTTCTATCATAAGCACTTCCGTCAGAAAGTGTTAATTCAACAGTACAGTCAGCTAAGTTTTTATCTTGATTTTGTTTGAAATTCAAATAATCTTCACTCTTTACATTGAAATATGCATAAATCGGGGTCGTACTAACAAGTCTTGTTATTGCACCTGCCGAAGGATCCACCAAGTTACCTTCTGTTATAAGAATTTTGCCGACTTTACCATCAACAGGAGCGGTTACTTTCGTGTAGCTCAAATTTAATTTAGCATTTGAAAGTGTTGCTTTTGCAGCAGCTACGGCAGCTTTAGTCATATCTCTTTTTGCAAGTGCTTGATCATAATACGATTTACTTACATAATCCAATTTTACAAGTTCATCAGCACGAACCAAGTCTTTTTCTGCGTTTACATAGTCTGCTTCTGCTCTTTTCAAATCAGCTTCTGCTTGTTTTACAGCAATTTCATAATTGTCAGGTTCAATTAAAAATAATAAATCTCCTTTTTTTACCATTGAACCTTCAGTAAAATATGATTTTTTAATCCAACCTTGCACACGAGCAACAATATCTACTGAATATTTTGCTTCAATTCGCCCCGCAGAGGTTAATTTGTCATTTATAGTTTCTGATTTAACTTTAACCAACTGTACCGCAGGAGGTCTTTTACCTGCTGCTGCGTTTTTAGCGCCTGAAATGTGTTTCTTAGCAGCCATTATTGCTAAAACTAGCAGTAAAAGTACCAATAAAATTATTATTATTTTCTTATTTTTTGTTTTTGTCATTATTTTCTCTCCATGCCTAGTGTTAAATAACATCAACTAAATGTTATTATAATAACATATAACACAAATCATCCAAAAAATCTATTTGTAAACTTTTGTTGAGCGAATATCTTTTCTTATCGTGTGTTTGATACTACGGGCTATTCGTCTAGCTTTAACAAGCATTTTTTTCTGACTTAAAATCAAGCCTGCAAAAATTAAAAATACGGCTAATATTTGTAATGGGGTTAAAAATTCATTTAAGAATACTACACCAAAGAATATTGCAAAAACGGGTTGTAAATACAAGAATGCAGAGGCTTTACTTGCAGAAAGCGTACACATTGCAAAATTATACAAAGCGTAGTCTGAAACGGTAACAATTCCTAAATATATAATCACAAAAAGTGTCATATTAGGGCTAAGATGAAAGCTATTGCCTTGCAAAAAGTTTAATACAGTAAAAAAGACCGCCCCTAAAACAGTTTGAAATCCTGCTAAAAAGAAGGGCGGATATTTATCCATTAAATATTTTGTTGTAATTATACTAACAGTTGTCATTATTACAGCAAAAAACTCAAGAGTGTTTCCCAAAATCGGGCGAGGTGCAATTTCTGTTGCTGCAGAGTCACAAGATAACATGACAGAGCCAATTATAGCGATTAGAAAGCCCCCAAACGCAGCTAATGGAACTTTTTCTCTCAATACCATTATTGCACCTAATGTAATAAATAACGGTAACATTGAATACACAATACCTGCTTGTGATGCAGTTGTATAGCTAAGAGCATTAGCTTCCAGTAAAAAATACAAACAAGGCTCGCATAATGTCATTAAAAACAGCAATCCAACATCTTGTTTTCTTATTCTTATTTTTCTATATACAGTAGCCATAAAAGGCATAAAAAATACGCTTGCAATAAGCATCCTGAACATCATAGTTGTAGTGGGAGAATATTCAAAAAGAACTACTTTCATTGCCAAAAAAGAAGCACCGTAAGTAATCATACAGAAAAAAAGTGAAATATAAGCAAACATTTCACGTCTTTTACTGTATTCATTTGCCGAAAAAGTTTTCAGCATCATCTTCCCTCAAGCTACAACAACTTCAATACGAAATATTGTACTATCAAAATTATCGCATGCAAGTATTTTTTTTCGCATAAAAAAACAAGCCCAAATCTACTCAGGGCTTGTTTTTTCAAAATTAAAATTCAGTTATAATTTTGCACCTTTTGGCACAACTGTCACACCGCCTTCAGATACATAAAATCCACGAGCTTCATCTTCTTCTCTACATACACCTATTTTGGCATAAGCAGGAATATCAACGTTTTTATCAATTATTGCCTTTCTTATCTCACAATGTCTTCCAATATTCACATTTTCCATCAGTATTGAATCAACGACGTTTGTAAAACTATTGATTCTAACTTTTGGTGACAGTACGCACCTTGAAATACTACCGCCTGAAATAATACAGCCTTCAGAAACCATAGAATTGGTTGCGGTACCGACTCTATCACCTTCTTCCCAGATGAATTTTGCAGGTGGATAGTTGTAGTTGAATGTTCTAAGAGGCCAACTTTCAGAATACAAATTAAGTTCAGGCAAGTAGCTCAATAAATCCATATTTGCCTGCCAGTAAGCATCCACTGTTCCGACATCTCTCCAATAGCCAGCCTCAGATTTAGTCATACCCGCAAATTCATTTTTAGAAAAATCGTATACATAGACTCTTGAACCATTTTCGAGCATATTAGGAATAATATTTTTCCCAAAATCATGCTTAGAATCCTGTACTTTGCTATCAGAAATTAATTCTTTTTTTAAGTTAGATGAATTAAATATATAGTTACCCATCGAAGCTAAGCAATAATCATCTCTTCCAGGGATAGTTTTAGGTTTATGTTGAGGTTTTTCAACAAAGCCTGTCAATCTCCAATCTTCATCAACCTCTATAATCCCATACTCGTGTGCCAAACTTACAGGCACAGGTATAGCAGATATTGTTAAATCAGCTTTTCTTTTCTTGTGATATTTCAACATTTGGGTCACATCCATTTTATAAACGTGATCTCCGCCAAATACACAAACATATTTTGCATTTTCATCATCAATTTGATTCAAGTTTTGGTAAATAGCATCTGCAGTACCTTTATACCACGCACCATCAGTTCTCATTTGGGCAGGAACCAAATCAACAAATTGGTTTAAAAACGGTGATAATACCCAACCTCTTGTAATATGTTTGTTTAAAGAATCAGACTTGTACTGAGTTAGAATCTTTATTTTGTAAAATCCCGAATTAACAAAGTTATTAATAACAAAGTCTATAATTCTATATCTTCCGCCAAAAGGGACAGCCGGTTTTGCACGGTCACGGGTCAAAGGATAAAGCCTTTTTCCTTCTCCACCTGCTAAAATCATTACCAGCACATCATTTACGAGCATAAAATCCTCCAATAACCATAAACTATATGCCTATTGTACAAAATTTTACACAATTAAGCAAGCTAAAATAAAATTGCATCAACCAATTCTCTAAAAGCACCATTACCGCCTTGTGCTTCTGTAATTTGTATACCTTTTACAGTCTTTACTCTATAATTTGCATTAGGGACTGTAAACTTGTTTTCTACGGAATTTAGTGCATCAATATCATTAAAATCATCCCCGATATAAGCAACCTCATTTGACTTTAAGTTGTATTTTTTCATCAAAGCACAAACAACGGGTGCTTTTACTCTAATATCTTGGTAAACATCCTCAACATCAAATTTATTTGCCAAATATTCAATAGCCGTTGACTTTTCACCTGATATAATTGCAAATTTAAGTCCGTTTTTTTTCAACATACTAACTGCCATAATATCGTGGAAGGAAAGCTTTTTCGACGTACTACCGTCATTATGAACGGTTATACAACCATCAGTAAAAATACCATCAAAATCACTAATAATAAGTTTAATTTTATTCTTTATTTTCAACATACTATATCTTTCTTAATTTTTTGATAATGGGTTTTTCACTTGCATAAACTACTTTTTCACCGTTACCCAAAATCAATGGCAAGCTTCTGATATCTCTAACTAATCTATGTAGTCCTGAAGGTTCTAAGCTAGCAGCTTGGTCACTACCCCAAAGTGTCCTATCTGTTGTTATATGCCTTTCAACCGCAACGGCACCCTTAACAACAGAAACGGTAGTAGGGACTAAGCCTCTTTCGTGCCCACTAAAGCCAACCAAGCAATCAAACTGCTTTTCTAACTTTGGGATAACGTTTAAATTTATTTCTTGGTGGTCAGTAGGATAAGTTGAAGTACAGTGGAATAAAAGTAAATCTTTAGTACCCAAAACTTTAACTGC
>JAFQTK010000165.1 GCA_017409065.1 bacterium | reverse complement strand
CCGTCTGTTGATGTTCCGTCATCGCCTGTTGATGGTGGTGGAGTTGGACCGTCTGTTGATGTTCCGTCATCGCCTGTTGATGGTGGTGGAGTTGGACCGTCTGTTGATGTTCCGTCATCGCCTGTTGATGGTGGTGGAGTTGGACCATCTGCCGATGTCCCATCACCATCAGTTGATGTAGTAGATGGTGTGTCCGGTGTTTCAGTCGGTTCTTCAGCATCTTCATCCAAACCAACGGCATCTCTTTCTAAGTTATTAAGTGTTTTTTCATCAAGTTTATCGAGCATAACTCTTGCAGCCTGTGCAGCATTACGTTCATTATTATTTACCTGTGCAGTTCTTTCAGCTTGTTGATCGTCACCACGTCTGCCTTTCCAATCATAAAATTCAAACGCTTCGTCATCATTCAAAGTGGTCAACGTACCAAATGCCGCTTTTTGTGCTTCTGTATTTTGTACACCTTTTTGCGGTCCTCTATATCTGTCTTGGTTAATTGTTTTTCTGTTAGATTCTTGAATTTGCATAATACCGGCTTTCATTTCAGCAGCACTTAGTCCCGCTTCGCCATCTGTATCAAAAATCGATAAATTATTCATGTTGTACTTTGATGTATCTTTTGCAGTATTTACAGCTGCTACAAACACGCTTCCAAGACGTGTATTTTTCAACTTTTCATCCAAAAGTGGTTTTGGGCCTTGAGCACCTGCTCCACCACCAGCTCCGTTAATACCATTTACTGTTGTCATTTATTTTCTCCTCTCTCAAAATAAAAATAAAAATACTCTCTTGGTTAAATAAAGTTTTTTTGCATCAAAAAATTGCTTTTTTGTAATTTAATATTACGAAATTTAAACAAACTGCCCGCTAAAAACTTAATGTTACAATATTTTTATGGCAAAAGTTTTATTTATTTCTAATAATCAAGATAAAGTTAATATTATTGGCGAGGTTCTGTCCAAAAACTCCGTCGATGTTGATTTTGCACAAACTGAAGATATTATTTTTGAGAAGCTTTCAACATTTCTTCCTGATTTAATATTATTAGACACACAACTGGATGTTGCCGATATTGTCATGTTAGCTAAAAAAATCAGAATAAATACACAAACTGAAAATATAATATTTTCACTACTTATCAATGCAGAATGTGACAATCAAGATTTATTAAAAACTGCCAGTTCATACATAGTAGAACCAATTAATGAAAAGGTTTTTGTTGCAACAATTATGTCTAATTTAAGAGTAAAAAACTCTTTAGATGTATTAGCAAAAAACAATGCAGATTTAGCAAAAAGCCTTTACCAATTAGATGTTTTGTATAATACCAGTACCCAATTTGCAGGTTCATTGGATAGAGAAAAACTTATTGATGTTATGCTCGAAGGATTAGAAAAAAGCTTAAGTTTTAATCTTTCGTATATTCTGCTTTTTAATGGCGATGATGATGTAAAATTAATTATAAACTCACTTCATCCTTTGTCGGAACGTTTTGAACAAGCGGTTAAACTTAGAGCAATGATTTCATACAAATCTCTATTCGACAAAAAAGAGATGCCATACACGGTAACTCCAGATGTAATAAGCGTGGAGAGAAGAATTAAACACCCATACATTGAATACGACTTACCTGTGCTGAATTATGACAATATGTTCGCTCCAATTACTGTTGGAGAAAAGTTTTTAGGGGTTATAGAAGTATTCCGCCAAGACGATTTTAAAAGTGAAGATGCCACTTGCTTTCAAACTTTATCAAAGCAAGTTTCAATCCCACTGGAAACAGCAACTTTATACGAAGAAATAAAAGAAGCGAACGTAAAGTTAGAAAATCTTGAACGAATGAAGTCTGAATTTATTTCAATTGTTTCACACGAACTTAGAACCCCACTAACTGCGATAAAAAATTCATTAGGCATTCTAAAAGGAGGCTCAGCCGGTGAAACAACTCCGATTATGGATAAATTTTTGGGTTTGGCAGAAAGAAATGTTTTGCGGTTAAAAGGAATTATAAACGACTTGTTAGATTTGTCAAAAATTGAAGCAGGCAAAATGCAATTCAGTTTTGAAAGAGCGGACATTTCAACTCCTATTGATACCGTTAGAAACACATTAGAAAACCTTATAAGAGAAAAAAATATTTCATTTTCTCTGGATATAGAGTCAAATTTGCCACAAGTATTTATTGATACGTTGCGTGTTGAGCAAATTATCACCAACCTGCTTTCAAATGCCATAAAATTCACACCTGAAAACGGAGAAATTTCAGTTAATGCTAAATTGAAAACAGGGAAAGAAATTAATCGTCAAGATTTGCAAGATGAAAAATCTTACATTGTTGTTTCTGTTAAAGATTCCGGAATCGGCATAGAACAAGAAAATTTAGAAAAAGTCTTTGATAAGTTTCAACAAATCGAAAGCTCTTTATCAAGGAAAATTGGGGGAACCGGTTTAGGGCTGCCTATTGCAAAACAGTTGGTTGACGCACACAAAGGCTCAATTTGGGTTGAGAGTATTATTAATTCAGGTTCAACTTTTTCCTTTGCAATCCCTGTATTAAACGATTTGGAAATTTTTAAATATGATTTAGAAAGACTCCTAATTACAGCAAAAAATAACAATTACAAACTAGGACTTGTTAAAATAGCTGACTGCTCAGGAATAAATGTTTTTGTAGACGATATCTTATCAAATGAAATAAATATCATCAGAAAGTCTGCAAATGTTAAGGAATATGTGATAAATGATGAAATCAAAACTTTAATTTATGCAGTAATGCAAATGGATAGATATGCTTTGAATTTTGTAAGCAAAAAAATTGATGGTTTTGTAAATAGCGAGCCTAAATACGAAAAATGTGATATAGTGTATTCAACAGTCTTATATCCGGATGACGAAATGACGGTTGAGGATTTGGTTGAAAAATTAAATAAAAATACGACAAAAGTTAAACTTTAGGGGATTAAAATGCCGGAAAGCAAAAAAATATTAATAGTTGATGATGAACAAGATATAGTTGAAACTCTGAAATTTATACTGGAAGCACAAGGATATACATGTTTTTGTGCGTATAACGGAGAAGATGGACTTAATCAAGCAAAAGAAATTATGCCTGACTTAATTATTCTTGATGTTATGATGCCAAAAATTAACGGATACAAAATTTCTCGTCTTCTTAAATATGACAACAAGTACAAAAATATTCCTATAATCATGGTTACAGCACGTTCTCAAGAACAAGACAAACTTATAGGTGAAGAAACCGGTGTTAATGAATATATTTCAAAGCCATTTGAACTCGATGAAATTTTAGCAGTTGTTAAAAAATATTTAGGTTAATTATGGAATCTTTAAGCAACAAAACACTTGAAAAGCTTAAATATGACTTGGTTCGTGACAATATTGTGTCCTACGAAACAATAGAAAAAGCCCAAGAATTGGCATCAGCTCAAAATATCAATTTGGGTCAAGTTTTAATAAACTTAGGCGTGCTTAAAGAAGAACAATTGTTAAAGTTTTTGGAATCAAAATTGCACATTCCATACGTCAATCTTGATGACTATTCAATTGACACAAGATGTCTGGATTTAATAAGCTTTAATGATGCGAAAAAATATAAAATTATCCCGCTTTTCAAAATAGAAGATGTTTTAACTATTGCAATGGCAGACCCTTTAGACTTGTTTGCAATTGAAAAAATTCTTGAAAAAGTTGAACTTGAAGTAGAACCTGTCATTTCTTCCGAAAATGCGGTAATGAAAAAGATTGAAGAATACTATAAAACAGACCATACTGTCGGACAAATATTTATCGATGATTCACAACCAAAGTTTGATTGGCGAGATGAGATTCACAACGAAAACCTTTCAGAAGAACATATACAAAAAATTATTCGCTCTATTCTAAAACAAGCGATTTTAGAAAATGTTCATGAGTTATTCTTTGAACACGGAATAAATGGTCTGGCAGTTAATTTCAAACAAAATGGAGAAGTTTTACAAAAAGGTTTTGTTCCGGATTTACTCGTTTCACCTTTCATAATGAGATTAAAATTCTTATCAAACTTAGACCCACAAGTATCTGAGATTCCTCAACTTGGCAAATTATCATTCAAAGTCGATGAGTTATCTTTGGTTGCAAGTGTTTCCGCCTTTCCTATTATACAAGGTGAACGTATTGCAATAAAGATATATAAACCGCCAAAAAATCTTATCGATTTACAACTGGATACTCAAAAACGAGCGTTGTTGAAAGATGCATTTAGTACCCCTGGTATCGTTTTAGTTGGTGGCTCAAACCTCAGCGGAAAAACTCACTTTATTTATTCATTACTTTCCGAAATTGGGGATAGCTCAAAAAATGTTATGACGATAGAATCTATTACTAAATATGATTTGCCAAATGTTAATCAATGCGAATTAAACGAAAACATTGGATTTAATTTGGATAAAGCAATGCGTTTTATAGAGTTCCAATCACCTGATGTAATTTACTTCGAGGGAATTGCTACAAAAGAAGGATTGGATTACTTCTCCAGTTTAGTTTTCAAAGATAAAGTATTGATTACAGAATTTTTAGCAAACAACTTTGATGATTTGCGTAAAAAATTATCTTATCCTGAATTTGGAATGTTTAAATCACTGCTTAGTTGCCTAGTATTTATGCATAGCCAAAACAGTATTGAAGTTTTTGACAAAGAAGCGTTGGAAAAATATTTGTAATTTATAAGGAGATTATTTATGGCACAACCATTTCAACAACAACCTCAAATTAAAACCAGAATGTCTGTATTAGTATTTTTGAAAGGCTCTGCAGCTCCGTTAGTATTGTATGTGGATAAACCACTAGAATTATATGAAGAAATGCTTTCTTACTTAAAAATGCCTGCAAATATTAAACTTGTTGAAAAAGATACAGTCGGACCAATAAAAAAAGTTGCATTTATGTCCAATCAAATAGCCGGTGCAGCGTTACAAGAAGAACAATATTACGTTCAATAAGTTTATAAAACAAAATACAAATTCATTAGCCTTTGAGTTAATCAAAGGCTAAATTTTTATAAATATTTTCTTTTCAAAAAAATTTTTTTGTGTCTTAATTAATATATAATATCGAGATTAATAAGGATGATTATATGCAAGCTAGAACTGCCGCTAGAGAGTTGGCTTTAATTCTATTCTCTCAATTTGATAAAGAAATTTCAAAATATAAAACAAAAGAATTTGAAGATATTATTTTAAAATCAGTCAGAACACTAACAAATAATGCCTCTGAAGATTTAAAAGTTTCAGTTGGACATTTGTTGGAAATGAAAGATTTTATCGATGATTACGAAGCTAATCACAAAATAAATCTTGAAAGACCTCTTGATGTTTCAAATGTGCCTGTTCCACTACCAATGACATCTGATATGTCAGGTAGAATTGCAGATATGATTTCTGTTGCAGAAAAAGCTTTTGTAGCACTTGAAATTGCAGAAATGACAACATTAGAAGAAAAAAGTGAAGTTAAAGAATTTACGCTAAAAATAGCTGAAGAATACAAAACTCATAACGCAGAGATTGACGGATACATTAAAGAATACGCAATTGGTTGGGATTTCTCTCGATTGGTTAAAATGGACAAAGATATTTTGCGTATAGCAATAGCAGAAATGTTATATCTTAAGGAAACACCTGACAAAGTTGTCATTGATGAAGCTATTGAATTGGCTAAAAAATATTCAACTGACGACAGTTCCTCATTTATCAACGGCATTCTTGCTAAAATTGTAGATATTAAAAAACAGTCAAAATAAGGGTCAGTTTTGTTCAATTTCTTTAAAAAAGATAAACAAGAAAATGTTGTAGAAACTCCTCAACAACAAGAAGAAAAAGGCTTTTGGGGAATATCTATTGATAATCTCAAAAAAGTTGTTTCTAATACGGCACACTCATTGGTTAACAATGTAGTAAATCAATTTGAAAATGCTGAAGAACTTGATGAGTTTATTTTGGACGACATGGAAGATGCCCTAATTAAAGCCGATTTAGGAGTTGGAGTCGCAAGTGAAATTGTCGATACTTTGAGAAAAAGGAATGAAATTAAGCCATCTAAAGTCAGAGAATTTTTGCGTAACTCATTTTCCGAAATACTTGCATCCGCAGGAAGTTCTGAATTAGCGTACAACGACGGAGAATTGAATATTTATTTTATAACTGGGGTAAATGGAGCTGGAAAAACTACTCTAATTGGAAAACTTGCCCATAAATTCAAACAAGAAGGCAAAAAAGTGCTAATTGCAGCAGGTGACACCTTTAGGGCTGCCGCTGAAGCTCAGTTGAACATCTGGAGTGAAAGAGCCCAAGCTGATATTGTTCGACGTGACGGTGCTGACCCCGCTTCGGTTGTATATGATGCAATACAAAAGGGTAAAAATGAAAATTATGATGTCCTTTTAATCGATACAGCTGGACGTCTGCAAAACAAATTTAATCTTATGCAAGAATTAGCTAAAATAAAACTCGTTATTGATAAAAATGCTCCGGATAATTTGAGAGAATGTATGCTTGTGTTGGATGCAAATACAGGTCAAAACGGTCTTTCGCAAGCTAAAGTTTTTTCCGAAGCTGTCAATTTGACATCTGTTGCCCTAACAAAATTAGATGGCTCCGCTAAAGGCGGAATTATTATAAGTGTTGCAAAAGACATGAAATTACCCGTAAAATTAATAGGTGTTGGTGAAAAACTGGACGACATAAGAGTTTTTAACAGTTCTGACTTTATAGAAGCTTTATTCTAAGGATTAAATACTAAATAATAGCTTTCTATAAATCTACTGATTAATTCTTTGTTACAAAATTAGTTGAAAATGCTTGCATGTGAATCTTTTTCCCATATAATTAAAGTGTCAGAAAATTAAAATCCAAATTCGAACATGCGCTTTGCTAAGTTCCATAAGCTGTACCCAACGGCTTAGAAGATGAAAATCAGAACTTAAGCTATTTGAGCATGTTTTTTTAACAAAAAAAGTAGTAGAACATTTACATTAAAAAAGGAAAAATAAATGTCAGAAGAAAAATTGAATGAAGTGGTTGTAGAAGAAACAGTTGAAGTTGTTGATGCTGCAACAGAACAAACAGAAAAACCACAAAGACGTGGTAAAAAAAGAAGAATTGAAACAACTGAAGTTGAAAAACCTGTTTCAGAATGGGAAGAAAGAGTTGTTCAAATCAGCCGTGTAACAAAAGTTGTTAAAGGTGGTAAAAAATTGAGCTTCCGTGCGATTGTTATCGTTGGAAACAAAAAAGGACAAGTTGGCGTTGGTTGTGCTAAAGCAGCAGAAGTTATCGTTGCTATACAAAAAGCTATCGCTGACGGTAGAAAAAATCTTATTACAGTACCTATTTTCAAAACAACTATCCCACACCCAATCACAGGTCGTTCAGGTGCAGGTAGCGTAATGCTTAGACCAGCTTCTGAAGGTACAGGAGTTATCGCTGGTGGTGCAGTTCGTTCAGTTCTTGAACTTGCTGGTATCGAAAACATTTTGAGCAAATCTTTAGGTTCTAAATCTCCATTAAACGCTGCTAACGCAACTATGGAAGCTTTAAAATCATTAAGAACTTTCAATGATGTTGCTAGACGTCGTGGTATTGCATTGAAAGATATGCTTAACTAATCAATTGACTAATAGGATTACTAAACATCTTTGATGTTAAATAATAAAGGAAAAATAAAATGGCAAATCAAATAAAAATTAAACTTAAAAGAAGTCTTATCGGTTCTACCGAAAAACAAATTAAAGTTGTTAACAGCCTTGGTTTGAAAAAGTTAAATCAAGTTGTTGAACAATATGACACCCCTGTTGTTATGGGAATGGTTAACAAGGTTTCTCACCTTGTTGAAATCGTAAAATAGTTAAACTAATCGAAAGGTAATATAAAAATGACAGAAATGATAACATTAGAAGATTTAAGACCTGCTGAAGGCTCTACAAAAAAATCTAAAAGAGTTGGTCGTGGCCGTTCATCAGGACACGGAAAAACATCTTGTCGTGGTCACAATGGTGAAGGACAACGTTCAGGAAGCTCTGCTAAAAGAGGTTTTGAAGGTGGTCAAATGCCAGGTTACAGACAAATGCCTAAATTGAAAGGTTTCCAAGTAATCAATAAAGTTGAATACGCTGAAATCAACGTTTCTGACCTTGCAAAATTCGGTATGAAAGAAGTTTGCTTGTGCTGTTTGAAAGAAGCAGGAAAAGTTCGTAACTCTGCTCAAGCATTAAGAGTTTTGGGTAATGGCGAATTGGATTCTGCAGTTACTGTTAAAGCAGCTCACTTTACTGCTTCTGCAAAAGAAAAAATTGAAAAAGCTGGCGGAAAGGCTGAATTAGTATAATGAAAAATAATTATGTACAACCGACACCTGACATCGTTGGGATGGTTAAGGCTTCGGGACTTAAAGAAAAAGCAATATTTACGCTAATAGCAATTGCCGTGTTCAGATTTTTGGCACAGGTGCCTTTGTTCGGTATTAATAACGAAGTTTTTGCTCATTTAGCATCAGGAAATAACCTTATTGCATTCATAGATTTATTTTCAGGTGGTGCGTTAGGGAAAGTTTCTATTATTGCTCTTGGAATCGGACCTTATATCACTGCATCAATTGTAATGCAGTTGATGGCGGTTGTTGTTCCTAAATGGGAACAAATGCAAAAAGAAGACGGTGAAGCAGGACGACGCAAATTATCCCAGTATAGCCGTATTCTTACTGTATTTGTTGCTATGTTCCAAGGTGGTGTATTCTTATCATATTTAACACATCAGGCACCAATGGCAATTTTACCTGGAATCCCTAAAGGATTATTCTTTATCGGATCTATGTTAATTTTGACAGCCGGTGCAGTGTTCGTTATGTGGTTGTCTGAATTAATCACCGAAAAAGGAATAGGAAACGGTGGCTCATTGTTGATTTTTGCTGGCATTTTGGCAGGTATTCCTGTATATGCTTCAAAAACGGGTCAGTTAATAGCAAACGATACCGGTATGCAAATGAATTTAGTGCTTTTGTTAGGTATATTTGCAGCAACAATGGTACTTATCGTTATCATGCAAGAAGCTATTCGTAAGGTTATAATTGTAAATCCAAAACGACAAGTTGGTAACAAAATATATGGTGGGGTTAATACCCATATCCCATTCAAACTTAATCCGGGTGGGGTTATGCCGATTATCTTTGCCATAGCGATTTTGTTCTTCCCTGCGACTGTATTGCAGTTCTTGGGGCAAGCTTTTCAAGGCAAGGCTTTGGAATCTGTATTCCAAAATTTGACACAGGTTTTAAGCCCTACCGGATTTACATATTATGCAATATACTTTGCATTGATTGTACTTTTGACATTCTTCTACGCATCAATTATGCCAAATATGCAACCAAAAGATATTGCTAATAACCTTAAAAAACATGGTTCATCAATCCCTGGTGTAAAACCGGGTAGACCAACAGCAGAAGCACTTGATAAAATTTTATCAAAAACAACATTTATCGGTGCTATGGCTCTGGGTATAGTAGCTCTTATTCCATCATTGGCTAGTAAAGTTACCAATATAACTACTTTCCAAGGTATTGGTGCTACTTCATTGATTATCATGGTTGGTGTTGCATTAGACTTAATTAACCAAGTTAAAACACACCTCTTAGCTAAACAATACGAAAGCTTTTTAAAAGAATAATTAAAATAGAAATAAAAATCCCTCGAGTTAATCGGGGGATTTTTTTAATTCATTCTTTGCAATATTATTGACAACATATTAAAGATTTTTTTCAATAACGACTTAGTATCAGTGTCAGTATCCGCCGTCAGTTCTTTGCTATTTTTATTTATTAATTCTTCTTTTTTAGCTTTTAAATTAGATATCTGCATATCTAGCGATGCGTCTTGTGCAATTAAGGAACTCATGTACGAATCATCATTTATATTTCCCGAAGAACCGGATTCCTGATAAGCGATTGCGTATGCAGAAGCTTGTGCCATACATTCTTGTTTTTGCTTGTATAAAGTATTAATTTGATTTTGAATATTTTGGATTTCCGCTGTATATTTTCCCTCAGATGGAAGGGCTTCATTTTCTTTAATATTTTCATTAATAATATTTAATTGACTTCTCACCGTCGATTCTTCAGCTTCCAAAGCTTCAAGTTGATAACGCATAGTCAACATTTCAGGAGTTTGAGAAACATCACCGCTCATCCCAGCCTCTGCACACGCAGCTGTATAAGCAGACATCTGATTTTGAATTGCTGCCTTTTGTGATGATAGCTCAGTTAATCGATACTCCAAATCACTTTTTTGTATCAGCATATTTTTATAATCGTCTGTAAATGATTGCCCCTTAAGTTGAGCTTCTAGCTCTTTTTGTTTAAGCATCAACTCGTCATCTTGATTTTTAAGTTCAACCATATCAGCACTAAAACCATCAGTAGCACCGTTTTCGGCATAAGATGCTGCAAGTTGGCTTGCTTTTTCTGATAATTCAAGCCTTTGTAGTTTTATGTTATCAATTTTATTTTGCAATTCTTCGTTATTTGAGCCTTGAGAAGTTGAGGCTGAATCTGCAACACCTTCTTCAAGTAACTTTTTCTGCGATAACAATGAATTTAATTGAGCATTTACCGCATCTCCTTGGTAAATCATAGCCAAAACTGCCGGATCTTCATCTATATCTTCATTCGTATAGCCTGCTTCCTTGCAAGCTTGATAATATTGATTTTTTTGTACTTGCAATGCCTGTTGCTGTTCCTGCATTTCTACAATTTGAGAATTTATTTCGTTTAATTTTTGTTGCACAGACGATACTTGCATATTTATCTCCTTTAAATGCTCACTTATATATAAAGTTTATATACTCATATAAATTGCCTGTTTGTTAATATATGTAACGAAAAGCATCAAAAATGAAATTTCCGCTAGTATATCGTTTTTATATAAATGTAGCACGATGTGGAGAATAGAAAATGGGTGTATTGGCAAAAAGACTTGTTAGAGAATCAATTAATCGAGTAGAATCTTTTGAAGATGAAGCAAATGAAATAAATGATTCATTTGAACATTACGAAAAAATTCAAGCATTTTTGGAGTTTGAATATATTCAAAAACAGTTAGAAATTACTCACCTCTAAAATAAATGAGAGGTTGCTTTTTCAAGCAACCTCTCTCCTTTATGAATACTATAAATTAATCTTTTTTATTGCCTGACAAAAGATTTTTTGTAACTATAATCGCCGGTAAAAGCAAAGCCGCTGCTGCTGCCGTTTTTACTATTCCCATTTTAGAGATTTTTCCATTTTTCCCTATTTCAACCAAGCCATCAGTTATTTTTGTTTTTGCAAATTTAGCACCGTCTTTGATTTTTGTAGCCGCCCACTTTGCACCGTTTTTAACCTTTAATGCAACCCAAATAGCTCCATTTTTAAGTTTAGATGCTAATTTTGCAAGCCCTTTTTTGTTAGCTTCCGCTGCTGCGGCAGCTTTCTTAGCATCTGCAACTTTTATAGCTTGTTTTTGTAATAAATAAGATGCACCTGCACCGATTGCTGCACCTGTTGCGGCAGTTGCAACCAACTTTTTTGTACTCATTGGATTGTGTGTGTTAACTGATAATGACATAATAAATATTCCTTTCTATCTATTTGCCTATGCTAAAACATCAACATATTTTTTTTTGCTATTTAGTTTTTAAATTTTAACAAATTTTCAAGCAATTTACAACAAAATATTTGCAAATTTATTGACCTAAAATCTTTGATTTGTGCTAGAATAGGGGTATAAATAAATTAATTTATGGGGAGAAAAGGATGAAAAAAGAACTTTTATTTATGGGACCACCTGCAAGCGGAAAAGGAACTCAAACACATAGACTTGCTCAAGAAACAGGATTCCCGCATGTCGATACAGGCTCACTTTTAAGAGCTGCAATCAAAAAAGGAACTGAAGCAGGCTTAATTGCTAAATCTTTTATAGATAAAGGTCAATTAGCACCTATTGAAATAGTTGCAAGAATAATAAAAGAAAGATTAATGGAAGACGATTGCAAAGATGGATTCATTTTAGATGGATTCCCTCGTAGTTTAGAACAGGCTGAAGCTTTGGATGAAATAAAAAAAGAAATTGACGAAGGCATAGATGTCGAATTTAAAGTTATTAACTTTGAAATTCCGGAAGAAGCTTTACTTGAAAGAATTGTAAACCGAGTTTCTTGTCCGGCGTGTGGGGAAATATATAATAAAAAATTCACTCCGCCAAAACAAGAAGGGATTTGTGACAAGTGCAACACAGCTTTGACTCAAAGAAAAGATGATACAGAAGAAGTTGCCAAATCACGTTTTGCTACATATCACAAAGAAACTGAACCTTTGATAGAATTTTATTCATCAAGAAATGAACTTATTGCTCTTAACGCACAAGGTTCTAGTGATGAAATTTATGAAAGAATTAAGGAAATTATATAATGATTAAGAAAAAATCTCGTGATGAAATAAAACTAATGAAAATTGCAGGTGATATTGTTGCACAAGTTCATTTGGCAATGAAAGATGCCGTAAAGCCCGGAGTTACAACAGCAGAGCTAGACGAACTTGCATATGATATTATCAAAAAGAACAAGGCTATCCCCACATTTAAAGGATACAGAGGATTCCCTGGTACAATTTGTGCTTCGATTAATGATGAAGTTGTCCATGGTATTCCTTCTGACAAAAGAATACTTAAAGATGGTGATATTATTGCGGTTGACGTAGGTGCTACTTTTAGAGGTTTAGTTGGAGATAGTGCTTGGACTTATGCGGTCGGCAATGTATCTGATGAATGCAAACTTTTATTGGAAGGAACAGAAAAAGCTTTGTTTGCTGCAATTGATAAAATGAGAGCCGGTAACACACTCAATGATGTTGGTGGTGCAGTAGAAGATGTTGCAAAAGAATATAAATTCGGAATAGTTCGACAATATGGCGGACATGGTGTAGGTAGAAATATGCACGAAGACCCGTTTGTATTCAATTATAGAACAGGTGACAATACTATATTAAAACCAGGTATGACTATTGCTATTGAGCCAATGTTAAATTTGGGTGGAGATGCTGTTTATGAACACGATGATGGCTGGACTGTTTCTACCGTTGATAAACGTGCATCAGCTCATTTTGAACATACTATTTTAGTTACGGAAGACGAGCCTGTTATATTGACAAGCTTATCTGGAAAACAGTAAAATGCTTTTGTAATCGAGGAGGCGAAATGAAAAAATCTTTGAATATATTTTTAAGCGTAATTGCACTAATCGGAGTGATAGCAATGCCGGCTCATTCAGCTATTCTTCCGCAAAAATCATACAAAGCAAATATCCAAACCAAAAGATTGGCTAAAGGTTCAACTTTAAGACTGCAAATGATGGACCCGACTTCAACTATTGACTCTGCCCAAGGAGATATGTTCCAAGCAATGTTAATAGAGGATAAAATAGACGAAGATGTAATGATTTTGCCTAAAGGTACTATTTTTAGAGGAACGGTTGATAACGTTGTTCCAAGTAAAAGAGTATCACGAGGTGCTGTTTTATACCTAAGCATTGATCACGTTGTAACTCCAACAGGCAGACAAGTTCCGATTCAAACAGGGCTCATGAGCAATGGTATTGTTCTAACGACAGATGGTGGAATAAAAGCAGGTGGTAATTACGGTTACGCATTGCAACAAAATTGGGAAACCGCAACTGATATTATGGGGGATTGTCTGGAATGGGGAGTAGATGTTTCAGACAAGGCTCTTGGCGGTTGGTTGAAATATATAACAATTCCTGTCGGTGCAGCTGCAGGAGTCGTTGGGGCAACAGGCTACTATATTGGAGATGCTGTTGTTGATTTATTTAAAAAGGGTGGAGAAGTTACTTTCCATCAAGGCTCTGTTATAGACTTTATTTTGACTGATTCAGTAGATATTCCGGTACACTAATATGTTTTATTTAACAAGACACAAAACAGAAAAAAGAATAGCGTCAATTCTGCGTAAACACAAATGGCAATTAGCTGTTGCTGAATCTTGTACAGGCGGACTTGTTAGTTCTCGAATGACTGATTTATCAGGAAGTTCAGAATTTATTCGTGCAAACTTTGTTACATATTCAAACGATGCAAAAGTTAATTATTTATCTGTTGACGAACAAACCATATTAGCCAACGGTGCAGTAAGTGAACAAACAGCCGAAGCTATGGCCAATGGTTTGATGGCAAATACTGATTGTGATGTTGCCATCGCAACAACAGGAATTGCAGGACCTACCGGCGGAAGTGCGACTAAGCCTGTTGGAACATTGTACGTTGGCATAAAAATTAAAGATAAAATTTCTGTTGAAAAATTTAATTTGAATCCTAAATATTCAAGAACTCGAATGAAACGTAAATTTGCAAAACAAGCACTAGAATTTCTACTAGAGCAATTGACCAAATGCTAGGCTTTGTTTTATAGTGGAATAATTCATATTTAAGAACAAAATGGAGGAATTGTGAACGTAATTTGTGCAATTAAAACGTCTTTTAGAATATTAGGAAAAAACTTTATTTTAGCACAGCCTTTAGTTTTGTACTTATTAATTCTTACTGTACTGTCCGCAGGGTTACATACACTTAAATCAAATCAACCGGCTTTCATTATTTTCTCTATTACACTTCTTTTGTTAGGATGTGCATTTCTTGCCGGCTGGTTTTATATGGCCAAAAAGACAATATCATTTGAGTTAGATACAGACCTCAATGACGAAGAAAAAGCATTTCAATCATTTGGTTTAATAAAACATTTTTTCCCAGGAGTGGGTGAATATTTCTTACCGATGGTTGGCACACTGCTTTTCTATTTAATTTGCTCACTTATTGTCGCAACTTTAACATTAAAATTTGGACTTAAACATATTGGGGCAATAGATATTGATTTAGAACAATTAAACAAAGCCTCTGCAACAGTGCAAACAATGTATGCCTACTTTGATTCAATTCCACCCGAGAATGTTGTTGTAATAAAACGATGGTTTCTTTTAATCATGACAGCAGCAACAGGGTTTCAATTTGTAACAATATGGTTATTTCCTGCATTATTCTACAAATCAAAAAATCCGCTTATTGCAATTTTAGAATCTATCAAATTTTTGTTTAGAAAATTAGGTGCCACAATTGCAATATTCATATTTTTATTAATATTTAATTTTTTCGTTTCAATGATTAATTCACTTTCAGCTATAAATGTTTTCTTCTCTTTATTAGGATTTATAATATTTTTCTATTTCACAACTTACTGTATTGTGCTAATATTCTTATATTATGGAAAAAACGGTGAAAGTTCAGCAAAAGATTATATCTATCGCAGGGACGACTGCGACGGGGAAAAGCTCGCTGGCAGTGAGTCTGGCACAGAAGATTAATGCTGAAATCATATCTGCTGACTCAAGACAAGTTTATCGAGGATTCGATATAGCGACTGCAAAAGCTACCGAAGAAGAAATGGGGGGAATCAAACATTATTTAATTGATGTGTTACCCCCTGAACAAGAGTTTTCTGCGGGTATTTTTGTTGAACTGGCAAAAAAAGCTATATCTGAAATTTCCGCCAAAGGAAAAACCCCTATCATTGTTGGCGGAACAGGATTGTATCTCAAAATGCTTCTTGATGGTATGGACATGCCACAAGGCGAACCTAACTTAGACTTAAGGAACGAACTACAAACTTTTTTAGATAAAAACGGAAAAGAAGCTTTATATAAAATGCTTTGCTCTCTAGATAAAGATTTTGCCAAAAAGCTTCATCCAAACGACACATATAAGGTTATGCGTTCAATTGAAATTCTTAAAACTTCAAATAGCTCAATGGAAACAGCCAGAGGACAAAAAGAATCTGAATTTGATGTACTCAAAATAGCTTTAGGAGCTAAAGACAGACAAGTTATATATGACAGAATAAATCAGCGAGTTGATAAAATGATTGAACTAGGTCTGATACAAGAAGCCAAAAACATTTATTATAACAACAAAAATTTAAAATCATTTAACAGCACTATTGGGTATCAAGAGTTTGTTCCATACTTTGAAGGACAATGTGAGTTAAGTGAAACTATTAACAAAATAAAGCAAAATACAAGGCGATACGCAAAACGTCAACTGACTTGGTTTAGGGCTCAAGAAAACATTAATTGGTTCAATATAGACGAACTTGCACCCCAAGAAATTGAAGTGCAAGTCTTAGAACTTTATAAAAATTTTATCTAATTTGGTTGTTTTTCGTTAATTGTTAATGCTGAAATTGCAGCTATAAGCAATAACACCCCACCGATAAGGAAGGAATATTCCCAATGATGGTTAACTAATCCATCACCCATATCAATAGTGCATTTATTTATAAACCATGCCATAACAGTACAAACTAACACTTGTGGTCCGGCAATAAATATGTTAAATATTCCCATAACCGCACCTTCAGAACCTTTTTTAATATGTTCAGAAAGCATTGCAAACGGTAAAGCAAGAATACTAGCCCAACCAATACCGGCTATACCCATAAATATCATAACATTTGTTTTTTCTGTTGTGGCAGCCAAACCAAAGAAAGTTAATGCCATTATTACTAACGAACCTATGTGGATCATTTTGTTGCCAAATTTTGATGATAAAATTCCAATTGGAATAGAAACCAAGAAACAAACAAGATTAAATACAGCAAACCCTATTGAAGAAAAGTTTGTCGCATCAATAGTCGCTTGTTCATACACAGACTTAGCTGATTCAGAAAGGCTGGTTGTGTCAGGAACACCAAAAATATTATGTACTGCAAATTGAGTAAAAAATATCATCAAGCTCATAACGCCCAACCAAGTGAAAAATTGCATTGCACAAATTTTAAACACATCTGGTGAAGAATTAAAAAACTCTTTTAAGTTATCAATGAATGTTGGTTTCTTTTCTTCAATAGTTTCAGAACTACGTGCAATTTTACGTTCTTTTGTTGTCACACAAGTCCATATCATTGCCAATGAAAATGCTAAAGCAGCCATTACAAATTGAGCCTTAACTGACATTTGATAACCAAAAGCCCAGTTTAAAAATGGTGCGGTTCCTGCGGCAATAACTGAACCTAATCCGATAGCAAAACTCAAATAAGAGTTTGCAATAGAATGTTGTTCAGTTGGAACATTATCAGGGATTAAGGCTCTATACGGACCTTGTGCCGCATTAACACAGGCATCAATAACCCAAATCATTATTGCAGCAATTAAAAGTCCACTCCAGACAGGTAAATTCAAATGCAATAAACCTGATAAAAATTGTGCGATTTCACCACTTTGAGGAAATGCCCACAAAGCCAATGATGCAAACAATGCACCCGCTAAAAGATATGGTCTTCTTCTTCCAAACGGTGTTTCAGTGGCATCAGACATAGCACCGATTATCGGTTGTACCAACATTCCTGTTACAGGTCCTGCCAGCCAAATCAACCCAAAAAGCAAAGGAGATGCCCCCAAACTTTCTGTCACAGGTCCTGAAAGAATAATTCTCATCTGCCATGCAAATTGCAATCCAAAAAAGCCTAAGCAAAAATTAAGCAACTGTGCAGTGCTAAATTTTTTTAATCCTTGTTCGTTTTCCATTTTTTCCTCCTAAAATGCTTTTTTATTTTAGCACAAATTGTAGTATAATAAAATTATGTTGAATGAAAAAAAGATAGTTGTTATTATGCCTGCTTATAATGCAGAAAAGACTTTAGAACAAACGTATTCCGAAATATGTTTTTCTATGGTTGATGAGGTTATTCTTACCGACGACAATTCACATGATAAAACTAAAGAAATTGCCAGAGATTTGAATATCACAACGATAGTTCATAAAAAAAATCTTGGATACGGTGCAAATCAAAAATCCTGTTATAAAGCAGCACTTAAAAATGGTGCAGACATTGTAATTATGCTACATCCTGATTACCAATACACACCCAAACTAATACCAGCAATCGCATCAATGATGGCATACGGCCAATATGACGCCGTTATTGCATCAAGAATGCTCTCAAACTCAGCTCTTCGAGGGGGAATGCCCTTGTATAAATTTATTGCAAATAAATTTTTAACAATATTTCAAAATTTTATGTTAGGAGAAAACTTATCTGAATACCATACAGGCTTTAGAGGTTTTACCCGTCAAGTGTTAGAAACATTACCTCTTGACGATTGCGACGATGATTTCATCTTTGACAATGAAATGCTGGCACTAATTTTTTATCACAAATTTAAAATTGGAGAGGTTTCTTGCCCAACAAAATATTTTCCTGAAGCTTCATCAATAAATCTTACTCGCAGCATAAAATACGGATTTGGAGTTCTAAGAATCAGTTGTCTTTATGCTTTAGCAAAATTAGGAATCTACAAATCTAAGATTTTTTCAAAATCAGCAAAAAGACTAAACATTGAAGAAGAAATTAACTATTACTATACGTCTAAAGTTTAACAAAGCTCGCCATTTTTAATTTTAAGAATATCTACTTTTGCCAAATAACTTTCTTTAAATTGCAATGTATCAACAGATGTTATGATAGTTTGGGTTTCTGTTCCTATCGCATCCAATAAAAACCCCTGTCTAATATCATCCAATTCTGCTAAAACATCATCAAGCAAAAGAATAGGTTTTTCATTAATTTTTGCTTCAATCAAATAAAGTTCTGCAAGCTTAAGCGACAAAACAATCGTTCGCTGCTGTCCTTGAGAAGCAAAACGTTTTGCTTCAATGTTATTAATAAGAAAAGATATATCATCCCTATGAGGTCCAACCAAAGCTTGAGCCCTAATAATTTCTTCTTGTTTTCGCTGAGCCAATCTTGTTTCAAACAGCTTTGAAATAGTTTCAGTTTCAGGGATTTCATCATTATAAATATCAAAATCATCCAACACTTTCGAATCATAAATCATAGTTAAACATTCTTTATCCGCAATTTCCAAATGCTTAACCTGTGCTAACGATAAAAGCTCCTTTAAAAATTTTAATCTTAAGTAAATGATATTACTTCCTGATATTGCAAGTTGAAGGTTTAAAATATCAAGCAAATCTGTATCTGCACTCAAATTTCCCTTAATTTCTTTGAGAAAATTATTCTTTTGAACCTTTATTTTGTTATACTTTTGCAGCCTATCCAAATACGCAGGATAAATTTGAGAAATAGCTAAATCAAGCCAACTTCTTCTATCATCAGGTGTTCCTCTAAGCAACAGCAAATCATTTACACTAAAACTTACAACACACAAATGCTTTATAAACTCAGAAGATTTGGATTTTTTTACACCATTGACTTTAAGTTCTTTTCTTTTCGGTGGGGCAATTATAGTTTCTAATTCAAATTCATTGGTATCTTTTTCTAAAAACCCACATGCAACTGCGAATTTTTCTCCCCACAATATAAGCTCATTATCTGTTTTTGCACGAATAGAGCCTAGAGAGGAAAGAAATTGAATCGCTTCAAGTAAATTAGTTTTACCTTGTGCATTTTTGCCTGTAATCAACGTAATATTAGATTTAAAATCAACTTTCAAATCCTTATAGTTACGAAAATTTTTCAATTCCAAATGTTTTAAAAACACATCATCCTCCACTTCTAGTATAACAGAAGGACGAATTAATTTTTATTTTTTTACAATACTTTGCCAAATTTTTCTTAAATCATCCATAAAATTAGGCGGGGTCTTTTTAGGGGCTTTGCAAATAGACTTCAACCCAGGAATTGAATGTCTATATCTTATTGCCATCCACCCAAGCATAATAGTCGTAGCATATTTGAATACACTCATAATATTGCTTTTCAGATTCGGATGATTTTCCGCAAAACGTGCCATTCTACTTTTATTTAATGAACGGATAATATCTTTATATTGGTTTTCACCAAGTTGCAATTCATCATGCAACGAATATCTGTAAACATCAGGCGGCACAACAACACCTTTTTGCAAAGGCTGAAACTTCATATGAGGATTGATTGTTGGTTGATTGCTAACGCTGGTCACACTATGCCCCCTTGTATTTATAAAAACAAATTCTCAAAAAAAATTGCCCCATTCGAGGCAATTTCTTAATAATCCATTTTACCTGTTTCTAAAACCCTACCGGTATAAACTTCAGAAGCAGTATTTTTACTGTACTTTTGATTCATATAATAGGGATCTCGCCAATAAGCAAAACCAGAATGATAATGTTTATATTGCTTTGATCCACAAGGCATAACAGTCCCTTGTTTAATGTTATCAACTGATTTATATGCAATACCAAATGTAAAAACATCACGTCCACGAAGATTAGGGGCTTTAGGTCCGTTAATATCCACTACAACATTTCTGTCACTTGAATCATAAGAAGAAAATATCATTCCATCTTCAGTCAAAAAACAATCTAATTCATTCACGCAGTTTGGTGCTTGGTCCGGCTTGTAATTTTGGTCTATATACGGCTTAGCCTTCAAGTGTTTTGCCAACATGTAAACTAATTTTCTATTAGACTTTCCTGAAAATTCTTTACCGTCAATATTCGTAACCTCAGACTCAAACAAGCCCGCACATTCAAACTCGTCAACACCGCAATTTTCTTCTATTGGAATCATTTTCATTGCATGCGTAAGCTGATTGTAGGCTTTTTTTAATCCGACAACATAAGTATGCTTCATTGCACTACTTGCCAACGTTGGAACAGTTATTGCAGCAACGACACCAATAATTGATAACGTAATTAAAGTTTCTGCCAATGTAAACGCTTTTTGTTTAAATGTTTTTTTAGGAACTAAAACCTCAGCTAACGGCACTGAATACGCAGTTTTAGTTTCAGATACTATGTAAGAATTAAAATTCATAATCTATCACCCTAAACTAATTTTATACTAATAATATACCCTCATTTTAGAATTTATAACCACTTTGAAAACAAAAATTTACAATTTTTCGCATTTGATAACAAGATTATTATGCGGCGAGATTCTTCGGTCACTTCGTTTCCTCAGAATGACTCGCAGTGACGGGTTTTCATACTCTCCGTCATTCTGAGGAAGTGCGTAGCCCGACCGAAGAATGACTGAGGGATTTTCACCTTAACTCTAATAAAAAAGCACCGGTTACATACATAACCGGTGCTTTTATCACTTGATAGTTATTATACAGAAGCTGTAACTTTTGCTTCGCTAATAACTTTTTGTAATGCTTCAAGAGCATCTGCAGGAAGCTTATCAAGACCTGCTTTTTCAGTTTCTCTTGATTGTACAAAGTTGATTCTATCTTGCATACGAGCAACGAATTGTTCAGCATATTCAGCATTTTTGAATGATGCATCAAATCCTTCGATATCCATAATTTCGATATCTGAGAAGTTTTCCCATTTGTGGAATTTAGCTGAACCTTCAACGATAGCTTCGATAATACCCAATGTGTGTTTAGGTTGAACTTTTGTACCCATAAAGTCACCTGTATTCAAGATGTAGCAATCAACGCCATCTTCGATGAGTTGTTTGAATCTTGTATAGTCAGTAGCAAGTGGATAAACTCTGAATGGGTTAGCATATGGTTCAACAACCAACGCATTCGGGTCAACACCTTTAGCAAGTCTTTCTGCTGAAGAACGTTTTGTTGCAAGAGTTGCACCCATTGCAGAACCCAAAGAAGCACCTGATAATTTCAATACAGGAGGAACTGTTGGGTCTTTCATTAACCAGAAAATTGCGTTGATTGGTTGGTCAATTCTGTCAACTCTGTTTGGTGACCACAATTTAGATTTAACTGCACGACCGTTACCATTTCTGATATCTTCAGTTACAGAAACAACTTTGCCATCAGCAGTTTGGATAGCACCAGCGTTTTGTTGAGTCAAAATGTATTTGTTATCATCACATCCGATTGGATAATCTGCTGTTTTATCGAAGTAAGCAGGTTCCAAAGCGATTGTGTATTTGTCTTCAACGTTAATGATGAACGCATCATCGTGAAGAACTGTAATATCATATTTATTGTTGTGTTTAGCGTGAGTAATTGTTGATTTACCTGAACCTGACAAACCAAATACAGCAACTTGGAATGATTTTCCACCTTCAAGGTTATAACGTTTCATACCACCGTGGCAAGAAGCATAACCGTTACGAGCAGCAGAACCCCAAGCAAGAGTCAATGTACCTTTTTTGTGTTCACCAAAGTATCTCATACCCAAAATAGCCGCACAGTTGTGTTCTGGATCAAAGAATGTCAAACCGTATGGGAAGTCTGGGTGTGTCCAATCAGGATCAGAGAATACATAGATATCACCTTCCGGCAATTCTCTTGATTCAGAATACATTCTAGCATATTCTTCGTTGATGTATTGGAAGTTCAACATCCAAGAGTACATAACGTTTTCGAATCCTTCAGGAATCAACAAGTGAGCTTTAACCATGTAGTCATTATCTAAACCTACAACAGCTTCTGTTCTATACATTAATTTGTCACGAGTTGAGTAAACAGCTTCACGGATAATTGGAAGCAAATAACCCATATCACAACCGGGTTCACCAACGATTTTTCTAGCAGCTGCACAACGTCCAACTACTGTACCATCGTTGAATAACAATTGGTTAGCACCTTGTGGCAAACCTAATTTTTCAGGCATGTAAACAGGCATACCTGTCAATTCTACTGTACCAGGGCTATTTTTAGCCAATTTGTAAGCTTCTGATACTGATTTTACTTCTTCTACGTTGTTACCGAAGAATGGTGCTGTAATAGTAGCACGAGCAGCAGACATTATCTGCTTTAATTCTTCAGAATTTGTAAAAAATTCTTTTGTTGACATATTTTTATTCTCCTTTTTGTGTGGAATGTCATCTCCTTGTGTACTTTATTGGCATGCAACAAGGTACACACTCTAATCTTAGCACAAATATAAAAAATTTTTACAAAATAGCATAAAAATTTTTATATTTGTAGTAGTTAAATTACATTATTTAAAAAACTGCCCGCCCATTAAGTAGAATTTTGAACAAGTTGCACCTGTTTCTAATCTGCGGCAATTAAGTTGATTTTCTCTATATGACAAACCTGTTCCAAATGGCTCAATCCTATCACCATATATATTCACACCAAAAACATCCAACCCAAAACGATTTGGTAGCTTCACTCCATTCATGTCAAACACCATAATCCCACATAGTTGGTTATTTTCTAGGCACGTTTCATTCATCCAATTCAAACCAACCATTATATTTCCATCCGGTGAATAAACAAAATCCTCAACGTAATATTTTGATTCTTTTGGGACTTTTTGACCATTTAAAAAACGATATTTATAACGTTTTAACGAACGATGCTGATTAATCGCTGCTATCGAATCAACCTTCAATGTTGTAAGAAATAAATTCAAAACATTGATGTTCCGCATTGAGCCATCTGACTTGATAACTTCAGCGAGCTTATCTTTTTGAGTCAACAAAATAACAGAATAAGAATATTTTGTAGCAGCTAGTGACTCTTTCCAGTTATAAATAACATCGCTTTCTTGACTTACGCCAAAAACCTTCGCTAAAAGTATAAATGAAACCGCAATGACTATAAATATAGTCACTGCGATTTCTGCAAAATTCATAGCTTTTCTGGATTTATAACTTCCAAGTGACATAAAACACCTAGTTTCTTGCCAAGTCCAATCTGTGTTTTTCCGCATATAACTTGTCATAAATCCAATCAGGAATAAAGTTTTTACCCATTATGATTTGTCCGTTATTTGGATTTGGAGCATGGAAATCCGAACCACCTGTAACAATCAAACCTAACTTTTCTGCCAATGTTGAAAAATATTCAACCATAGCAGGTGAGTGTTTTCTATGATATGCTTCAAGCCCTCTTAGTCCATGATGCATAAGTTCTTTAGTAATTTCTTCCGCTATATCAACATCAAACGGGTGTGCAAAGACAGGAATCCCACCTGCTTCATAAATAACTTCCACAGCCTCATGCGGAGAAACGCTGTTTCTCTTTACATAAACAGGCGAATCGTCGTTAATATATTTGCTATATGCTTCAATAACGTTATCAGTACCACCTTTTACCGTAATAGCTTTAGCTATATGCGGACGACCGATACTACCGCCTGAAGCAACTAATTTTTTGATATCTTCAAATTTTATAGCAATTCCCGCTTTTTTGTTCAATAACGAAACTATTGCTTTAGTTTGTTCAACACGAGCCTTTTGTTGAGTCTTCAACATAGCTTGGAAATCAGAATTATTTTCATCCATAAAATAACCCAAAATATGGATTTCAAACCCCTTATAAAGCGTGTTAATCTCAACCCCTCGAATAATTTCAAGTGGTTTTTTGCCAGTTTTTTCCGCCAATGAATTTGCATAAGCTATTGCAGGCTCATGTGACAAAATATTGTCATGGTCAGTCAATGCAATGGCATCCAAACCGGCATCAATTGCAGCATCGACAACTTTCTCAGGTGAAAACATCCCATCCGAGTAGGTTGTGTGAATGTGTAAATCGATTTTCACTTTCCTATCCTTTCATTACTTATCTTCCTCATCATAACTTTTTTCTACAATAAAACTTTTCATTGAAACGGCACATCCGCTATTCACATCTATTTCAGCAATTGCACCATTTAAAACAACCGTATTTCCATCAGCTATAACATATTTTTGTGGCAAACAAGTTAAAAATCTAGACAGAGAAGTCTTTGAATCCATACCGATTACACTATCTTTAACCCCACAAAAACCGGCATCCGTAATATAAGCTGTTTGATT
>JAFQTK010000164.1 GCA_017409065.1 bacterium | reverse complement strand
TTTTTCAATTATACCTTTTATTTCAAACTTAGCAAATTGTTAAAATGTTTTAATAAATTAGTGCGTAAGTTTGTAAAGTAATAATTTTGGTATTGATGTATAAATTTCAACGAGCATCTTGTTGTAATTTTTCTTTGAATATAATTCGCAAAGTGATGTTTTATTCTTCTTAAAAAATTCAAGAATATCCTTGTATAAATTTATTTGATTTTTTATATATTTTTTTCTTGCTTTATCAGAATTATATCGTTTATTTCCCAATATTGAGTTACAAGCACCGGCATTTTTACCATGCCTTCTGTATAAAACCATTGGTTCGTATATTTTTACGCTACCACCTATTAGGTGTAAAAAATTAAATATTAATTTATCCGGAGATGTTCTCCAATTTTCCATATTTTCAAAAGAAAGAAGTGGCAAAATTGATGATTTGCGAAAAACTCCACAACTAGTAGGTGCCCACCACCAGCCACCAAAAAAGCTATTTTTTAGTGTTAATTCTTTTACTAAACATTCTTTTTGTAGGTTTTCATATTTAACTTTTATGTAATCAATTATTTTATCCGGTTTTATGTATGGTATGTTTGGTGAATTTACGGATAATAAAGTGGATTTTGCATCTATTTCAGCAAGTTCGCATACACTCAAAGCACATGGTTTACATAAATGAGTACTAATATGTGTAATTGCATATTCAGGCATAAGTTTGTCATCTGAATCTATGCATGATATAAATTCCCCATTTGCAGCCAGTATACCGTCTATTATCGAAGCTAATTGACCTTTGTTGCTCTTATGTTGAATGAGTTTAATTTTTGTTTCTGTTTTGTTATTTTTTATTATGTTTCTAATTATTTCAACTGATTTATCTCTGGAATGGTCATCGACAACTATTATTTCTATGTTTGAGTAAGTTTGTTTTAGTATGCTTTTTATACATTCTTCAACGTAGTCAGCATAATTGTATGAGGTTACGATAAATGATAGTTTTGGTAAATTAAAAAGCTGTTTCATTATTTAATGCTCCTCAAATTCATATTCGTTGATTAGTCCGTCAACAAGTATAAATCGTCCCAGTTTATTCACATTAGCATATTTTGAAAGTGAATCAACAAAGCACTTGTTATCACAAAAACCGCCTGATAAATATATTTCATCAGCTTTTTTGGAAAAATTCCATGCATTGTACGCTAAACCGTGTATAAATTTTGAAATTGCTATTTTGGCTTGTTCGCCGTTAGCTATGTCATCCATAATTTTTTCCAGTCCAAAAATTCCACAAGTTATATTGTATCGTTCATCAACTGCTTCAAGTTCTTTTACGTTTACATCATAAAACTTTAACAGCATTTCAACAGTTGCACCTGTTGCACTTGCACAAGAATTATTCCAATCTAAATCTTTAAATTTGCCATTTTGAAATTTAACCCATTTTACATCTCTTGAGCCTAAATCAAGAACTAATCCGTTTTTAGATATATTTCCTAAAAAGCCTTTTGATAAAGAAATAACTTCATTTAAATAATTGTTTTCGTGTTTTAAGTTATTTTTTGACATGTGTCCGGTTGCCGCAATAAATTGAAAATTGCAGTTCTTTAACTTATTGGACGGAATAATGTAAAATTTTTTATTTTCAATTTGTTCAATTAGAAAGTCTTTATATTCTTCAAAAAAATCTGAGGTTTCGCTTGAAATCTCACATATTTTTGACCAAGTTGTTCCTGCATCAACGTATAGTTTCATTGTAATTTTATAAAAGCCTCTATTTTGTATCTTACTGAATTTGTAACGATGTCATCTATATCGACATATAATCCATTATATTTGTTTGCTAAATATTTTGCCAATTGAGTTTTAGCACAAAATGCTTGAGCATAAAAGACAGTAGGTACATTTTCATCAACAAACATTTCTAATTCAATATCAGCGGGTGTTCCTGCTTCTACACATCTTGTCCAACCGTATACATGCGTATTGTCTGGGAATAATTCTAATACGCTGAGGTCATTTGGTGGCACACCCCAAAAACCAAACTCAGGTTTAACTTGTTCAAATTTTGGATGATTTTGTGTGATTATATCTGCTGTAATTAATTCAAATTTTTTTCTTAAGGGTAAATTTGATGTTGATATTGAAATAGGATTTTTTCTTGTTATTTGTTCGTAAATTGATTCTTCAACTTTAAACCCCATATCCTTGAGTAGTTTAGCGGCAAACCAACCACTATCACATTTTTCTTTGCCAATAGGAGCTATTATTACATCTATTTTATCTTTTAAATAAATGGCATTGTAAACCATATTTTTAACTATTTTGCAGTATGATTCAGGCAATATTGATAATTTTGGGTACCCAAAATCTATATCCAAATCAACCCATTCGTGATTTGGATATAGTTTTTTGTATTTATCTATTAGTTCTAATGATGGATAACCCCAAAATCCAATAATACGTTGCATTTTTAGATAACTTCTTTGTAAGATTCAGGGTTGTTTAGTAAATCGTAGTCGATTTCATTTTCATTGTCAGCAATCATTGCTGCAACAACTGCATCTGATGTAACGTTTACCATTGTACGGAGCATGTCGATAACTCTTTCGAATGTCATCAAGAAACCAAATCCTATTGCAAGTTGTTCAGGTGTTAGTAACAAGCCGTTAAGTATAAGTGCTAATGTAATCAAACCAGCTCCCGGAATACCTGCGGATGTACTTGATGCAATAATTGCTAAACCTGCGATTTGAATAATTTGCAAAATGCTTAGCTCTATACCGTATGCCTGAGTCAAGAAGATAACCGCAACTGTCTGGAATAATGCCGTTGCATCCATATTAAGTGTTGCCCCCAATGGAAGTACAAAACTACATACTTTGTGAGAGATACCTCTTCTTTCGCAGCAAGCCATAGTTAACGGTAGCGTTGCTGATGAACTTGCTGTTCCGAACGCAACCATCATTGCTTCAGCAATAGCAGAATAGAATGTTTGTACAGGAACTTTTGAGAAGGTTTTCATCATTACCGGATACACAACCAATAGTTGGATTAAAAATCCGGCTACTAAGACCATTAACAAGATTGATAATGTCTTGAATATTGATAAGCCAAACCCTGCGATTGCTGTTGCACTCAGTGCAAATACACCCGGTGCTGCAAAGAACATAATCCAATCCGTTACTTTCATTGTTGCGGCAAAAACTGATTCAAAGAAGGAAACAACAGGTCTGTTGATGTCACCAACTTTTGCAAGTGCAATTGCAAAAATTACAGTAAATAACAAAATAGGAATCATATCACCATTAGCAATAGCTTCTAACGGATTTTTAGGGATGAGTGATAAAATTTTATTAAGGATAATTGTTGCTGTGGATTTATCTGCTTCAAGTTCTGTTGCAAGTTGATGAACACGAGATTGTACATCAGCAGCAACTTCAGCACCAATATATCCTTGTGCTCCAATCCCTGGGTGAAATGCAGTTGCTAAAATTGCACCTATAGTAACTGCTGCCAAGGTAATTAGACCGTAATAAACAATCATTTTAGTACCGAATTTACTAAGTTGCTTGTTATCGCCAACACTTGCAATACCAATAATGATTGCAGAGATAACCAATGGTATAACAACCATTTGAATTAGTCTTATAAAGGATTGACCAACAAATGTTAGAACTTCTCTAATTATAGAGTTTTCAGGAACATTATGAGCATGTAAAAATGCCCCAACTATTATACCTGCGATTAAACCTACTAGAATGTGTGCATTTCGTTTAATTCCTAGC
>JAFQTK010000163.1 GCA_017409065.1 bacterium | reverse complement strand
GATACACCAGTAGAGTTCGCAGAAATACATACACTTGATAACGGTCATGGTGGCACGATTGATGTGTTCCATGGCTGTTTTTGTTTGTCAAATGACTACTCTTTTGATGTGTACTGTCCTATGTACCTGATGGATGAGAAGGCTTTTTATGAATGGACTGATAATTTAGTGGGAGGTAAAAAATGAGATTTCAAAACACAGCATACATGACAAACGGATTCAGCGAAAGAATACCAGCGGCACAAAAGCTAATGATACTTGACGGTATAAACAATGCAAGACTCTTTCCTGAGTGTGACTATCTGCAGGTGTTTAAACTGATGCCGACAGACCATGAAGGCAGAAGGGTTCAGAAGATTGTTCATACTCAGGAACAACCACCGTACGAAAAAGAATACATATTGTTGACTGATGAAGTTGTGACAGAAAAGGTCTTTGTCATAGACGATGAAACACATCACACATTCTTGCTCGCAGAAGAATACTAAATGAACAATCCCATCTCACGCCATAGGGTGTGGGATGGGATATTTGTATAGTCTGTATTTTTTTGCACTTGAAGGCGGCATAGGCGGCAGGGCGGGAACTTTTGAGTTCGTGCTGATATTCAGATTGTTGAAAATCTCACGACAAATTGGAAATTTCCCGCCTTCCCGCCTGAACTGTTAGTGTGTAAGGAAACCGGCAAATTTTACCCGCTTTTTTCACGCCTGAATCACGCCTTGAAATAGGTTATTTTTCGATCTCAGGGATATTAAGCAATTCGGTTAAATTCTTAATGAAGGATGTTTGTGAGTCAAAATCCTCAAAATATATTGTAATGCACTTGTAACCACAAATCGCACCTTTGATAGTATCGTCTTTAAAATATGTTGTAAGACAGTCAAGTATTCCGCATTCATTTCCCGCAGGTACAAACATAACCGCAGAGGGGTAGCATTCTGTAGAAGAAACTTCACTTATGTCTTGGTACATTATATCATAAGTGTTTTGAGTCAGTCTTGAAAGCTCTTTTTGTGCGTGTCTTTTGTGGCAAGCTCTTATGACCATATCATAATCAATAGAATTTTTCTTCTTTTCGCCGTTCAATTCATTCTTTATAAAAGTAAATACAAAATCATTAATCCATTTTCTCTGAGATGTTTCAGAGGGTAAGCGAAAAGTGAAATCAGAGCTATAATCTTTGGTGATACCTTCTATTAAGTCTTTAACATTATAGTATTTTCTGTCGGGACTGTATGCATCTGAAACAACTGCATCCGAAAGATAATCAATATATTGCTCATATTTTATCATAATTTTTTTGGGATCTACGAGATTTGTTGCAAGATCAAGTTTTCTATAGTTTTTTTTCATTTTTAATACCTCCAAAAGTCGATTCATGCCTAGTAAATCAATGGGTATATTGTATCATAGTGCATTTTTAATGTCAAGCGAAAATAGATATATTTGCAAATAATATGCCGTAATATTTGCAGATATAGAAAGTAACAAGAAAAAATATTTGCAAAAAGTATTGACAAATTTTAAAAGTGTCTCTAGAATAATAATGTAGCCGGAAACTTAAGAGATTGGTTTGTGGTGATGTAAAGGCAATATAGAATTGATATGAATTATAAATTGAAATAGATAAATTTGAATATAAAAGACGTAACTTGATTACGCATTATTTTACATAAATTGTTTTACATAAGATGATAATAGAATTAATTATATTATAGAAGTATTGTTATATTTTTGCAACCTTTTACATCAATACTATGCCAATCTGATGTGATTAACTATTCACGAATAGTTACCATTTGGATTGGCTTTTTATATTAATAAGATGGTTTCCGGAGAAAGGAGTACGGGTCAAAACGACCGTGTTAATATGAGCTTGTTTCAAGCTGTCAAAGAGGTTGTTGATACAAGAGAAGCGGCAGAGGTCTACGGCTTAGAAGTAAACAATAGTGGTATGGCGATATGTCCCTTCCATGATGACAACAACCCCAGCATGAAGGTTGATGAGAGATACCATTGCTTTGCTTGTCAGGCTGACGGTGATGTAATCGACTTCGTTGCAAACTACTTTGAGCTCAGCAAGATTGATGCTGTTAAGAAGATTGCAAAGGATTTCGGTATTGAATATCAGTCAGTAGGATATAAGAAGCAGAAAAGTATTAAACAAGTCAACCGACCAAAACCAATTCGCAAAGAGATATCTATTGATAACGAGTTCAACAAGTGTATTCGTACATACAATAATATACTTTGCGACTATCGAGATCTGTTGGAGTCATACAAGATAGTATTTGCTCCAAACTGTGGTGATGAAGAATTACACCCAATGTTTGTGAAAGCAATTAAGAAAATTGATTTTGTCGATTATCTTATTGATCTTGCTAACGGAACAACAGAAGAAAAAATAATACTGCTAATGCAGTACGAAAGTGAGGTGAAAAATTATGGCAAGATTAGCGACTCAATTAGACAAAAAATCTCTTGAAAACATAATAAGAGTTTTTGAAGCATCTGATATAGACAAGCCCATTTGGATTGATGATAAAACAATAAATGAGGTTGTTTTTGCGGATGAATTTCTTAAAAATCATCCTATGAGATGCCTTCACGGACTTCTTTATGATATAGAAGGATATGTTTCAGACGACAAAACAAAGTCTAACATATATAAAGAGATTAAGAACTATGTTTCAACCGGCGTTGATAAGAAAATTGAAAACTTGCTCAAAGTAATCAAAATTTCTTGTCAGGTCGATGATTTTCCTGTTGATACAGATAAAATCCATTTCAATAATGGCACTTATTCTATATCAGAGGGATTTTCAGAACATAAGGAATGGACTCTGAACCGCTTGCCGGTTGCATATAACCCTGATGCTTCCGAGCCAAAACGTTGGCTGAAATTCCTTAATGAGCTTCTTGATAAGGATGATATTCCAACTTTACAGGAGTTCATGGGTTATTGCTTTATACCTTGTACCAAAGCACAAACAATGTTGCTTATTATTGGCAAGGGTGGTGAAGGTAAATCCCGTATAGGTGTCGTTCTTCGTCATATTCTTGGTGAAAACATGAATACCGGCAGTATAAAAAAGCTTGAAACAAACCGCTTTTGTCCGGCGGATCAAGAGGGAAAATTGCTCCTTCTTGATGATGATATGAGCATTGAAGGTCTGCCCTCTACAAATGTTATAAAGACAATTGTTACAGCGGAGGGCAAAATGGATCTCGAAAAGAAGGGTCAGCAGAGCTATCAAGGCTTGATTTATGCAAGACTAATCGGTCTTGGTAATGGAGCACTCAAAGCCCTTTATGACCGCTCAAACGGTTTCTATAGACGTCAGCTCATATTGACAACTAAGGACAAGCCAGCTGACAGAGTAGATGATAAAAATCTCTCTCAAAAGCTAATTGCAGAAAGTGAAGGCATCATTAATTGGTGTCTCGACGGTCTGCACAGGCTTGTTGAGAATGGTTTTGAGTTTACTCTAAGCGAAAAAGCTAAGAGAAACAAGAGTGAGGTTATTAAGGATAATAACAACATTGTTGAATTTCTTAACTCAGATGGCTATATTGCTTTTGACCCGAAGGGTACAGCAACATCAAAGGATTTGTATAAAATCTATACTGATTTTTGCTATGACAATGCGATAAAACCGATTATATCTGCAGTAACATTCTTCAAGTATATGAACGAAAATGCAGAATCATTAAAAATCAATCCCACCAAAAACCTTAAAGGTGAATACGGTAAGATTGTAAGAGGTTTCAAGGGCATCAAGATTATTGCTCATCAATTTAACTGCCCAACAGAACAAATCGAGTTGGAAAATGATGAGGAAATACTGAAAAGCATCTTTGAAGCCTAAAAAAGTAATCCCGCCTGTTAGAACTCAATAGACTTTTGGCAGGTGGGTTCAAATAAAAAATATGTAAAAAGAAAGGATTTTTATTATGTATTCAAGAAGATACAGCCCCGTAACAAATAAATTTTTTGATAGTAATCTGTTAACCTCAGATTTTCCTGAATCCATCAGAGAAACTGCAAAAGAGCTCTATTTCGGTGATAAATCTGCCTTGCAGGGTTATAATTTATTTGAATTTGTGGGCAACAGAACAGCAGAAATTGAGGAAACACAGTTTGATATTCAAAAAAATGATATATCGTTTCCATATAACGGTATGTACTATGGTTATGTTCTTTCTTGCTCATTGTGTAAAAATGGTAACTGGTTCAAAGTCAGAGTATTGATAGATAGTGATACTGTTAAAACGATTCTTGTAAAGTCAGACATTTCTGCTCCTATCAACAAACGTATAATTAGAAGTTTTGGTTGCCCAATAACAGACTGTATTCACAAAATGATTAAATTTTATATAAACAATGTTGAATATGGTGATGAATTGAAATCTTTTGTTCAGACCGTTGAACCTGTTTCCGTACAGGAAAAAGAAATGGTTTACTATGCCATTAATAATTTGCTTATTGCGTATGGTTAAATCTAAATAAAGCATATTTTAATGGGCTGTGAACGCTCTAAAATGCCGTAGCAGCCCTATTCTACAAATATATATTATATCTTTGATGGAGGTGAATCAGACATGACAGGGCATATAAGAAAACGTAAAGTAAAAGGTGGAGTAAAGTATCAGGTCATACTCGAAAAAGGCATTGATGGAACAGGCAAGAGAAGCCGTGAATACGTCACTTGCAACACCTATGAAGAAGCTAAAAACACCATGGCTCAGAAGATTCATGAGTACAATTCCGGTTCGTATATCGAGCCGAGCAAAGTAACTGTTCAGGAATTAGCGGAGGATTGGTATGCTGTTCATGTTTCAACCGAGCTTGCAATAAACACTCAAAACGGATACCGCACCAACCTTGAAAAGCACATCTACCCCTATATCGGTGCAATTAAGGTGCAAAAGCTCACACCAGTACAGATTAACAATATGTATCAAAAACTTAAAGAAAAGGGTCTTTCTGCTCGCTCTATAAGATATGTGCATACAACCCTTCATGAAGCCTTGGACTATGCTTACAGGCTACAAGTGGTATCAAAGAACGTTTCAGAGTTTGTGACTCCGCCAAAGGTCGAGAAGTATCAGCCGGTAATATATTCAGAGGAAGAAGCAATATTGCTTTTGAATGCCTGTAAGGGTACTGACCATGAAGTGCCAATCAATCTTGCTATGGGCTTAGGACTCCGCCGTGGTGAGGTATTCGGTCTGCAATGGAAGGATATTGACTTTTCAACAAACACGGTTCACATCTGCCACAACCTTGTATGTACTACCGGCAAGAAAGAAATCGGCAAAACAAAGACAGAAACAAGCACAAGAGACCTTCTGATGCCGCAGGCAATAGTTGACCTTTTGAAGAAACATAAGGTAAAACAGGCAACAGAACGCCTGAAATTCGATGGTGAATACTTTGACAATGATTTGGTTTGTTGCAGTTCTAACGGCTCTCCGAGACACACAGGAGCGTATTCAAGGATGTTTTCTGAGTTCCTTGAAAGAAAGGGATTGAAACATATCCGCTTTCACGACCTCAGACACATCAGTGCAACCCTGATGCTTCAATACGGTGTTCCGGCAAAAATCGCATCTGAAAGACTCGGACATTCAACAATTCAAACAACGATGAATATATACTCCCACGTGTCGATTGATATGCAAAAGGATTCGGTCAGTACCTTTGAAAATAATCTATTCGCAAAGGTCGCAGAGGGCTAAAAAACAGCGGTGACAGATTTCATGTCTGTTGCCGCTTTGTTCTTCCTATCTATCCAAATTGAACTATTTGCTTGATGGTCAAAGCAATTCAAAAAACGAGATATTTTTGTAGGCAGCAGGGCGGCACGGGCGGGAACTTTTGAGTTCGTGTTGATTTTTCAACTACACAAAAACTTACGCCAAATTGAAAATCTCCCGCCTTCCTGCCTTAACTGTTGACCTGCATCAAAACCGTGGATTTTCTCCCGCCTTTTTCCTGCCTGCATCCCGCCTTGGATAGATGTTTGAATATATTTCATTGTGTCTGTCTTGACTGTTTAAAGAGGTAGATATTTTCACAATGGCTGACGAACTTCGACGACGGAAAGACGACGACAGCGGTGACATAAATACCCGAAACAAGTATGGTTAAAATATCAATTTCTGCCGTCGTAATGAAAATATGAGCAAGCGAAACCCTATGTATATCAACGAATTCCGGACTTCCGGAGTCCTCTTGGAAATCGTGTAAACCCCAAACAGGTTTCGTGGGTTCGAATCCCATGCTCTCCGCCAGAAGCCATAAGAACTAAGGTTCTTGTGGCTTTTTTCTTATGTTTTCAGTTACCACAAAGTATATCAAAACCCCACTTTCGACGACCAAAAGACGACGACAAACCGAGCATAAATATCCCCAAGGTCGGCAAGAAAAACATAATCATAGTGTCTTTTCCTTGACCGTGATATATGTTTATGATATAATTTATTTTAATTCTAATCTAATAGTAAAAATAAAAAATGACATTTTTTAATGATATATTCTAAAAATATTTCGGAGGAATTAAAGTGGCACCAAAAGTTAATGACACTAAAAATATCCGAATTGAACGGATTTGGTCTATGCCAAATAAAAACACTTTTGAAATCACACCAATAAAAGCTTTGATTAGCGAAGAAGTTGATTTGCATAATTTTTGGATAGATCCATTTGCTAATCGAAATAAAATTGCTACTGTTACTAATGATTTAAGTCTTGAGTTTGATACCGATTATCATCTTGACGCATTAGAATTCTTGAAAATGTTTGAAGATAATTCAGTAGATGGTGTGTTATATGATCCTCCATATTCGCCTCGACAGGTTAGTGAGTGCTATAATGATGTTGGCTATAATGTAACTTGGGATACAACCAAAGCGTCCTTTTGGGGTAATCATAAACGTGAAATTTCTAGAATATTAAAGCCCGGTGGCAAAGTTATTACGTTTGGATGGAATAGCGGAGGAATTGGATACAAATATGGATTTGAAATTCAACGCATTTTGTTAGTTCCACATGGTGGTTGGCATAATGACACTATTTGTACTGTTGAAATTAAAACACATGAAAGTGAATATTCATCTAAATCATCTAAAGTTAATGAAACTCCTAAGGAGGATATGATGACCGCAGAAGATGCTAAACTGATTGAAACATTAAAAAAGTTACCATTGGATTATTGGGATTTTAAAAATGATGATACAAAAGAATATACCCATGGAATTCACAATTATCCTGCTATGATGGTTTGTCCTATAAGTCGAAATATCATCAGAATAATGCAAGAGATAAAACCAATTAATTCTTTGCTTGATCCTTTTGCAGGTTCAGGTACAGTATTAGTTGAAGGCATGTTATCTGGACTTGATACAATTTCTGGTAGCGATATAAATCCTCTCGCTCTAATGTTATCTAGAGCAAAGACAACTCGACTAAATCTTGATCTTTTGCGTTCAACTTGTGATAGTTTAATATCTGAGATTGAAAATGCACGTACAAGATTTGATTTCATAATCGAAGGTGTTGATGGATATATTATTGATGTTCTTGGATTGGATGTTACAGCAAAAAAAGGATGGGGTGATGATGCTCCTAAATATCTAAGACAGTTCTGCGAACAAAACAAAGCTGATATTGATATTCCAGACTTTAAGAACATCGGATATTGGTTCAAGCCTCGTGTTATTTTTGAACTTTCAATTATTAAATCTGCTATAAAAAGAATACAAGATCCAACCATCAAAGAATATGTTTTTGTTGCTTTTAGTGAGCTCATTCGAATTGTTTCTAATAGGCGAAATGGTGAATTTAAGATGTTTAGAATGCCAGCAGACAGGGTTGCAAAATTTAATCCTGCTGTTTTAGATGAATTTAAAAAGATTCTTTATAGAAACATCGATAAAATGAAAGAATTTGTAACTGCTATTAATGACTATGAGTCTCCTTCAGAAGTTCATATATACAACAATAATGCTTGTAATTTGGACGATATTCCGAACGAAACATTTGATCTTGTAATTACATCACCACCTTATGGTGATAGTCGAACAACTGTTGCATATGGAGAGTATAGTCGTTTGTCGTTACAATGGATTGATTTGTTTGATTTAACCGAAAAGCAAATTATGGGTGTTGACAAATCATTGATGGGTGGTAAAAAATACCGCAATGGATTTGAATTTAAAATTAATAGTCCAACACTTCGTTCTTCTTTAGAGAAAATTATGTCAATAGATATAGAACGAGCTGGTGATGTATATAGTTTTTATGAAGATTTGGATGAAGTAATAAAAAGTGTTGCTAATAAAACTAAACAAGGCGGTTACCAATTCTGGGTTGTTGGTAATCGTACTGTGAAAAACGAACTACTTTTGACCGATGTTATTATATCCGAAATAGCTTCAAATTATGGATTGACAACTGTATATACAATAGACAGAAACATTCCTAATAAAGTCATGCCTTCAAGGAATTCTCCCTCAAATATTGTGGGTGATACAAGTTCAACAATGACGTTGGAACACATAGTTATATTGAGAAAAAATTAAAAATAGCTCCTTCATGAAATGTGTGTAATTCATGAAGGAGCTAATTCTTTTATTAATTGTTTTAGACGAGTCTTTTGTTAACTTTAAATAACAAGGGTTGATCGTTTTCTTTAATACGAAATCCTGTGCCATGATCATGAGTTTGTCCGTGTTTAATACCACCATGATATTGTCCGATCCTCAAATCTATGTAAATTCTTCCTTCTTCAAGAAGATCAACAAAAGCTTCATAATCGAATCCAGACACTTCATACGCCTCGACAAACTTGAATTCTTCGTTTGAACCCAAACCTCTAGAAAGAGCTTTTACGTAAACAAATTTATTCTTATATTTCTTTTCAAAAGCAACTTTAAGTTGTTCTCGTGTCCAATATGCATACTCAATTCCATCTTCAGCGATAATTGATATCTTAGTTGGTCCACATAAGATTTTTAAGCTACGACCTGTATCAGCGATAGGAACGAATCGATCTGCAGAAAGAGTGGAATGAAGAACTTTTTCATCGTTGTCATACGCATCACTAGAATAACCGAAAGTCATGCGAAGTGTATTTGCTGCCCCTCTTGGTTGAGGTGTTTTAGTGAAAATAGTTAGCATACTGTTTGAATTAAGTCTGCATGACTTTAATTCATAATCGCCAAAATCAGGTCCATCTATGTTGTTTTCAGGGATACCTAATAAATCTTCAAGTGTTTTGCCTATTCCTGTTGGTCCGGCACGATGAGTTTTAATCCATCCCATATCACAAATGTTTTCAAATTCATAAATAAAATCTTCAAGTGTGTAGATCAATGCGTAACCCTCCTTGATCTCTTTTTTTATAAATTATAACACTTGAAACGATAAAATTCAATATGTTAAATGACATACATATTTCCTTGAAATATCAAATACGCAATAAAGGAGTTTTAACATGAAACAAACTACATTGGAAGATTTATTCTATGGTAATATAAATCCTAATGAAACAAGCATTATAAGAGGTTCAGAATATTGTAAATGCTTTGATAAAGTAACTGAGCTTTCAAAGTCCGTGTGCAGTCAGTTGTCCGAAGAATATATAAATAAAATAAACGAGCTTGAATCAGTCTACACACGAATACTGTCTGAAACAGAACGTGAATTCTTTATTTTTGGTTTTAAGATTGGTGCGAAAATGATAACTGAGGTATATAACGGTAAAAGCTTGACATTTAAAGATTAATCATATCTAATTTTATAAAATTATAGACTTTAATAAATCTTTGTGTTAATATTAAAATATATCATCATAAAATAAAATGAATCGTTGTTTTTTTATATTTATAATAAATGGAGGATACACAGATGGCTGAAATATTTCAAGCGGAGAATAGTACTTACGAAGTTGATGTACCTAAAGAAGAACGATATTTAAATACGATATCTTATGATTACTCTGTGCAGTACATTTATGATTTAATTAAAAGAGGAAAGATAATTCTTGAAGTTCCTTTTCAGAGAAATCAAATCTGGAAACCTGATAAATCATCCTCTCTTATTGAATCAATAATCATGAATGTTCCAATTCCTCCGTTATATTTTGCAGAAGAAGAAAACGGAAATTGGTTGGTTTTAGATGGCTTGCAGAGATTGTCAAGCATAAGAGGGTTTTATGATAATGAGTTTGCACTAACCAAATTAGAAGTGCTTACTGAGCTTAATAAATCAAAATATAAAGATTTACCACTTAAATCAAGAAGTTTGCTTGATGATGGTTTGTTGCGAGTTAATGTTATAAAAAAAGATTCACATCGTGACATTAAATATGACATTTTCATGCGATTAAACCGTGGTGCTGTAACATTGAATTATCAAGAATTAAGAAATTGCATGTATAGGGGTAATCTTAATGATGCAGCAAAAGAGTTGTGTAAAGAAAATGCAGATTTTCTTAAAATTTTAAAGCAAAAAGCACCGCATCAGAGATATTTGGATGTTGAATTCATAATTAGATATTTTGCTATGAGTGACAACATCGCAGTAGATGAGAATGGTGAAGTCTATATTAATGGATATAAAGGAAAATTAGTTCAGTTTCTTAATGAGTATATGGACACGCATAAAGATTGTACCGAACTTGAAAAACAGGCATATAAAGAAAGATTTAATTCAACAATCGAAAAAGTTGTCATAGTTTTTGGAATTGATGAAGCATTTAGAGATATAAGCACTGAAAATACTAAAATCTATAAAACGATTGCTGATTTTATAATGCCGAGTTTAGAACGTATGACTAAAGAATATGTTGAGATAAATAAAGACTTAATTTATAGTAGACTCAAAACTTTTTTAGCGATTGACGATATTAAAGATTCACTTTCAAAAAGAACATCTGACAAAGACATTGTTAACAAAAGAATAAGAATGTGGTTCAAGGAGTTTGAAGATGCAATTTCATTATGAGGCGACATCTGATTTCATGGAAAGTGTATCTGAGGTTGAAACTTTGATTACTCTTGCGTCCTCTGACGATGCTAATCGAACCTTATTTTTAAAGCTTGCTATTGTTCTAGTTGTTACAAAATTTCAAGTTTTTGTTGAAAAATCACTTGATGAATTTCGATTTAATTTAAACGGAATAAAAAGTCATCGTTTACCTCTTTATATGAAAATGAATTCTTTAAAACTCAGCGTTTTAGAAAGTAATCCTTTAGTTGGATTACAAAAAAATAGTAATTTTTCTGAGGAAAAGAAATCAAAAATCGTTGATTATTTAAATTCAATATCTTTTATTAATGATGAACAAGCAGAAATTACCGAATCATTTAAGTTTAAAACAAAATATCCTTTAGGTAAAACTGGTAAATCTGAATTAATCGGTTTGTTGCTACAGATAGATGGAGATACAAATCCTTTTAAAGAATTTACTGTTGATGACTTTGATAAGATTGATTCCGTTTTACAAACACGACATCTTATAGCTCATCAAGACAGATTTACCGGTACCGAAACAACAGTTAAAGAACAGGTTGATTTCTTAAAAAATTTAGTTGAATACATAGATGATTACTTGTATTCTAAATACTCAGAATTTACTAATTAAACTTTATTGATAATTGTCTCCGAAACTAATAGAGTATATTTATCAAAAAACGTTAAACTACATTATATCGTGTAACGGTATAAAAAACTGAAAACTTAATACAACTCTCAAAGCCCTTGATATACAACAGTTTTCAAGGGCTTTTTGCTATCTTTCGATACTTTCATATTTATCTTGAAAACCGTGTTTTGACGCCGATTTGACGCCGAGAGATGTGTTTGAGGTTCGGAATATTTGAAAAAGTTGCTTAAATAAGTAAAAATCATAGTAATGACCCTGTAATCATTAAGATTGCAGGGTCTATTTATATGCGGAACTTTACAAGGAAATGTTCCAATGAAAATTCCGTCGGAAGTAGTTATAATATGGAATGGAGTGAAGATTTGGAAAGATTTGGGGGTGTTAATATCCAAAACTTAACACCTGAGAGCTTGAACGAAGTGTATGCTGAGCTGATTGATTTAATCGGAATGGAAAACATGCTGATAATATATACACACTACAAGGGTCAGCAAGTTACATATCCGGTTAAGCTTTGGTCAAAGGACTACATAGTCAAGCAGATAAGAAATGAATACAACGGTCATAATGTAGGCGAACTCGCAACAAAATATGGCTATTCAGATCGATGGGTCAGAAAAATAGTTAACAGTAAATAAAATGATAAATGTAAAGGAGTATAGCAATGGGAAATCATCTTATTGAAACATTTTCGTTAGGAAAAGTGATAACCACAAGTGAGAAGATTGTTAAATTATACGAAAAATATCAAGTAAAGGGAAAATATCTTTATAAGCAGTTGGGTAATGTTCTTCCTGTAAGCAAAAGAGTACAAATAGAACTTTCTAACCACTATACAACTGCCTGGATTTGGATTGATAATTTTAGATGGGTAGAGTTTCCACTTAGTCAAGCAACTAATTTAATTAAAACTCTTCCATCAGGTTTAACGTGGGGTGCAGTGAAATCATCAATTCATTATGAAATTCAAGATGAAAAATATACAAGTAAAGAGTTTCGTAAGGAAATTGAAAAAGAACTTGAATTCGGTTTAGACAGGTTGGGTAATCTTTTGTTGGCAAACAAAGAGGAAATATATAGATTTGTAACCGAAACTAACAGAAACAAAAGTAAAGATGTTGCAGACAAAGATACTATTAAGCAGAACCTTAAAAGACTCGGATTATACAATATAAGCAACATTGATGATTAAGGAGATTTCTGATTATGGCAAATATTTATGACAAAAAGAAAGAAGAACGGATTAATAAAGAACTTAGAAAATATGAAATAAGAGATAAGATTATCAATGCCGTAAATCCCTTGAAGATAATTGGTGATGTATCAGATGCAACGGAAAAGGTGTTTGATAAAATTGGCGGAGCTCTTGATTCGATTACTAAAAAAATAGATAAGGAGAATAAATAATGGGTTTTTTAGATTTTATATTTGATTTGTTTGAGGTGGCTTCTAACAAGGCACAAGAAATGCAAAAAGAAGCTGATAAAATGGCGGCTAAGTCAGATGATGAACTTAGAAATGCATATCGCAGTTCAAATTCAAGCACAAGGTATGCCGCAGGTAGTGAATTTAAATCAAGAGTTGAAGCTCAGAAAAGTAATTTAGGTAACAATAAATCTCAACAGCAACTCAAATCTATCGCACAGGATGAATCACGTAGCTTATCTGAAAGAAAAGCAGCATACGATAAATATCAAGAGAACAAGAATAAATAATTAACATATCGATATAAAATTTAAACCCTTAGTAGTTTTCAAACTGCTAAGGGTATTTTTTATGCCCAAAACAAGGAGGTCAACTATGTCAATATTTAAAGTGAAAATCATTGAAACTCTCGAAAGTGAGGTGAGTATCGAAGCAGATAACCTGAGTGATGCAATTCAGGAAGCGGAGGAACGTTGGCATAATTCTGTCTACATTCTGACCGGCGATAACTTTGCCGATGTAACTTTCAAGTCTGCCGAGTTTGTGAGTTCCTAAGTTCCGCACCGAATTCCTTTCCCTTATCATCCAAATCTGACCCTTTTATATGGCAATCAAGGAGGTTTTTAAATTGCTCATTTTTTCGCACATTTTGAACCACAAATTCAAACTCGACCCCAAACTTTGGTTCTTCCTATCTATCTAAATTGAACTCTTTGCTTGGTAATCAACAATATTTTTAAAACGGAGGTATTTTCAATGAAATCAGTAACAACAACCATAACTAACGAAGCAACTTTCAGCGATGACAACAGACACAGATATGCCCTGAAAAAAGTATGGAACAGTAGCAGACCCTTGGCATTGATAATCTCAAAATCTGCCGGTAGTGATGACGGTGTGTTTGAAACATTGACACAAACAATCATAACCAATAATCTGTATAAGCTCGGCTACGGTGGTTTCTGTCTGTGTAATCTCTTTTCATCAATCAATGATAAGGATTCGGACAAAGACAATATGCAGATAATCAAAGAGCTTGCTAACTCGAAAGAGTATCCGGATATTATCATCTGTTGGGGCTGTCTGAGTGCAAGTAAAGAGAGCATTCAGGAACAGGCTATCAAGGTAGTAAATATCCTTGCAAATGTCAAAAAGAAGAACATCTACACCGTTTCAAATGGCATAGCAACAAACTGTCATCCCTTGTCACCGTCAGTAAGAAAGTCATTTGATATTGTGCCTTTTGAATTTGCATCAGAGGAAGGTGTTAATGAATGAAATGGTTTATATTTGGCTTTGTCAGCACATTCGTAAGCCTGATTGCTATTAACAAGTGTATGGAAAGGAGCGATACCTGATGATTGTATCAGCCTTCACAGCTCTTTCAGCAGTAACATTAACAAGTATTGAATTATGGGTAGCCGGATGTTCTGCTGCTATATCACTTTACACCGGAACGAAACTCCCGAAGAACAGGAGGAAATAATGATAACAATAAACAAAGTTGAAGATGTACCGGTGTTTCTTGGGTGCATCGCATTGACAGAGCATTTGAAAGATAAGGTTAAACAAATGCTTGCAACTCTTGAAACAGATAACCTTGAACCTTACGGCAGTATATATGTAATACAGTTCGAAAGTGATTGGGATGTGTCAACAGAGATCGGACTGGTTGAACCCTTGAAAGATACACCTGTAGAGTTCGCAGAAATACACACACTTGATAACGGTCATGGTGGCACGATAGATGTGTTTCATGGCTGTTTTTGTTTGTCAAATGACTACTCATTCGATGTGTATTGTCCAATGTACCTGATGGATGAGAAGGCTTTTTATGAATGGGTTGATAATTTAGTAGGAGGTAAAAAATGAGATTTCAAAACACAGCATATATGACTAACGGATTCAGCGAAAGAATACCGGCGGCTCAAAAGTTGATGATTCTCGACGGCATAAACAATGCAAGACTCTTTCCGGAGTGTGACTACCTGCAGGTGTTCAAATTGATGCCAACAGACCATGAAGGCAGAAGAGTTCAGAAGATTGTTCATACTCAGGAGCAACCACCGTATGAGAAAGAATACATATTGTTGACTGATGAAGTCGTGACAGAAAAGGTGTTTGTCATAGACGACGAAACACATCACACTTTCTTGCTCGCAGAAGAATATTAAAAAGCAATCCCATCTCGCACCATAGGGTGTGGGATGGGATATTTGCAATGATGGTATTTTTTTCGTCAGTATTCAAAATGTATCGTCGTACTTTTGGCGAGGTCAATCCTAATGAAAATCATTTTTGCGTCGATAATATGTAGGTTTGGAGATAAAATCGTTTTTTTATGTTTTTTCTATTTCTTCTGTTTTGTCGTCGGAATCGTCGATATCGTCGTTGCTATTTGATGTTTCATCTTTGTTATTAGAATTTTCTCCCGTATCTTTTTTTGACTTTAATGATAATTCTTTTGCAGTTCCGTCTTCCCAATCGTAATAGTATTCATATAATTCAAGAAATTTATCTAAGAATGTTTCTAATTCTTTGAATTCGTCAAAATAAATCTGTATGCATTTATTGCCACAAATCGAAGCTTTAATATGTTCGTCTAAATACAGATTAATGTTTTCTTCGATTGTTTTTTCATTACCTGCTGGCACAAATAATAATACGTAAGGAAAGATGTTACGTTCTATTACTTCTGATTTATCACTGAAATAAAAATGGAATTTCTCATTGGTTAGTTCAGTGATTTCTTTTTTTGCAAACCTGATTCTGCATTTTTCGATTAAGTCATCGAATCTTACATTGTGTGTTAAAGGTCTGGGCTCATCGGGATAAGTAAATTTTTTGATATATTCACGTTGAGAGTGATCAGAAGGTAATCGGAAAGTTGGTTGCTCACCAAATATTTCATATAAGCCATCTATAAGATTTGTAACATTGGTGTATTTCCTATCGTTACTTCTATAATCCAGTACAACTGTTTTGGCGAGTAAATCAAGATACATTTTGGTACTAATCTTAATTTTACTTTTATCAACTATGTGAGATATTTTTTTCTCTTTTTTACTATTTGGATTCTTAATTTTCACTTTTGGCATTAAAACGACCTCCTCTAAAACTTACAAGTGAATGCTATTGCGTTGCGAAAAATGTAAAGATGTGCCAAGCGATTAAGGCGTGAAGTTATGAAAGTCATACTTACAATGCTACACCCTTTGTATTTTAAAGCACAAAGATTGTTGTGTCAAGCTATATTGCGGAATTTTGGAAATATACATTTCAATTATTTACAAATAACCGGTAAAATGCTCAATTAGACTTACAATCTTTTGATTGACTTTAGGAAAAAGGTACGTATAATGACAGATGTAATCTATTAGATTTACAACAATTCTGATGGTAGGAGGAGGTGAAAATTATGAAATTAAAACCCATCAAATCACCGGAAAATCCGGAAGAAAGAATTTTCAATTTAATTTGTAATTATGCGGATACATTCCGTAATCAAAACGAAGAAGAATATGTAATTATAAACTATAAGAATGATAAAGAGCTTGCATTTCTCTCTGATGTATCTGCAATTGAAAATAGAATAAGAGAAATCTGTTTTAACGAGCTCGATAAAATAGTAAAGAAAACATGTGTAGACAGCATCTATAAAACAATTTTAATGCAGGCAAATAGAACGACTGATGTTGTTCCAACTGTAAGAAGATGCTATTTTGACGGCGATCAGCTTATATACAATTTAAATTGTGATTATGCAATGTTAATAAATGAAACAATATGCAGACCGCTGAACAAGAATAACTTTGATTTTAAGGTCAATTTTTATGAAAATGATGGCTTTCAAAATCAAGTAAAACCAATATTCAAAAATTCTGAAACTTTACCTGAAATGTTAGCTAAGCTGATGAATGTATCGGGTGATGACTTGCTTTTGCTTAGTGTGTATATTGTTTCATTATTATTTGACAATATAAGCCATCCAATCCTAATTTTTAACGGTGAGCATGGTGCTTGCAAGAGTACGGCAATGAGAATGATATGTAAGATTATTGACCCTGATTCAAAAGAACTTCTTGCTTTGCCAGAGAAGAAGGATGACCTAATCAATACATTATATAATGGATATTTTATTACTTTCGATAATGTCTCAGTCATAAAAAATGATATTAGTGATATTCTCTGTAAAGCCGTTACAGGTAGCAGCATAAACAAAAGAAAGCTATATACCGATAACGATGAAATAGTCTTAAACATAAAAAGACCTATTGGCATCAACGGCATAAGCATAGACATGTCACAGTCAGACCTGATTGACCGTTCAATAATAATTGATTTTAAACGTCTTTCATGTAATAAAAGAATGACCGATGCACAGGTGTTCGGATTGTTTAATGAACTCCTACCCAATATTCTGGGTGAAATATTTACATTGATTAAAAAAGTATTGAAAATTAAAAATTCTATTTCTGTTGAACATTTGCCACGCATGGCTGATTTTGCACATTTAGGATATTGCATTGCAGAAGCAATGAATGAAGGTGACGGAACTCGTTTCCTTGAAGTGTATTCAAACAACAATTTAAAAGCTGTTGAAAACACTTTACAAAACTCATCACTTATAACATCAATATTAGAATTTATGAACGAAATCGAGGAATGGAAAGGTTCTGCAACCGAATTATTGCAAGAATTGTTAAATCTGTTTTCTGTCGGCTCAGTTCCGGGTGATTTCCCAGCTACCACAAACTCGCTTTCACGTGCTTTGAGTAAATATAAGCACGACCTTAGCAAGTTAGGAGTCGATGTCACAATAGGTCGAGCAAAAGACCGATATATTATGCTTAAAAATATGAAAGGAGCAAATCAAAATGTCTAATGAAAAAAAGAATCTCACAACTTCATATAGTGAAGAAGAGTATCAAAAGCTTGTAAGAAGAATGAGAAACAGTCTGCTTAACATCGAAGATTTGGATGAAAACTTAATTAAAAATGCAATCAGATTCTATCGAAATGATGCCACAACCATTCAAGGTGGCAAATTATTTGAGTTTGTTGATGAGGAGGTTGAGCGTGAAAAAGAATACGGTAATAACATAGTTTGGATTAGGGAGGAAGAATGGGCTTTCGAATACGAAGGTTATCATTACGGTTTAATTCACGACTATAATCGCTACCAGAAAAACGGTGAGGATTGTTTGCTGCTTAAAGTGCTTTACAGTTCCGATAAAATTAAATTAATAAAAGCAACTTTAGAACTGAACGATGTTGTAACACACGGAATTATTCGTGCATATGGCAACAGATTTGATCTTGATAGTATTCTCGATCAGTATGTGTTGTTTAGGGTGAAAAATACTGTTGATGATAATGGTAAAATCTTTTCTAAAATAGTTAGCTTTGGCTTCCTTCTTGATGAAGAATTTGACTTCGTCAATGAAACATATAGTTTGATTCAAAACGAACTCTGCGATATGCAGAGAGTATTATAATTAAAATTTTGGAGGTAATAAATATGAATAAAAAGATAGAATATTTTGATTTAATTAACCATGTGGAGAAAAATCTCTATTGTTCAAATGACGACGCAGACTGGTGCTGGGAAGAAAAAGTAAACTTTGACCATGTTGGCGAAATGCCAATATATATACTTGACGTCAGAGTTTCGGAGATGAATGCAAATAATAGATACAATATTATCTTTATTGCAATTCAACCTTCAGGTAGAATACTGAAGTTCACTAAACAGTATGACTACTACGATAAGCAGGGTCGCTATAGATTGCCATCGAAAAGACACTTTTCGATGACGATATCGAGATATGCTCGTATTGTTGTTAAAAAGTGTAGACAGAGAAACGGAGACGAGGTTCTTCGTGCTGTTAACTTTGAGTTTATTCCCGATGAAGAAATTTTAAAAATCATCGATGAAATGGAAGAAATAAACGGTATGGAAGATGATTATGATATTTGGGATTCCAACACTTCTGCTTAAAAAACTGTAATAAAAATAAAGAAAGTTTAAAATATCAGGCTGCTAAAACTGGTGGCTTTGGTAGCCTGAGTTCAAATAAAATTATATTAAAAGGAGAATTTATTATGAATTCTAAAGAATTTGAAAGATTAATTAAAACTGTTGAAAAAGAAGCTGTTTGCGGTATCGATTCAGAAGATTGGCATAAAAATGAAACATGGGAAATTGACCATAAGGGAGTATTGCCAATTTATATTGTTGATGCCGTAAGCAGTCATGGTTTGGATGAGCATGAGTTTCATATTATGTTTAATGCAATTCAACCGTCTGGAAAAACTTTAGTATTTGCCTTACCCCATAACGGTGAAGACCCATTCGGCGAGGGCGTTTTACCTTCAGGCAAACACTATTCTTTAACTGTATATAGATATGCCGAATTAACAGTTGATGAGATTGTTCATAAAGGTAGATTAGTTCTTGACCCTACAGCTCTGGAGATTATCCCTGACTCAGAAATCGAAGCGATGAAAGCAAATTTAGAATCGAAAGGAAGTGCTTTATAATGGCAAATAAACAAAGAAAATACAAAAGAAATATTTATGGAATTTCAATGAATGATGAGTTTGGAAAAATTAACATAACAAAACCTCTTTGGGAACACCTTGACTACCCTCAATATATTGAATTTAGCTATGTAAATCATGATTGGATAAAATTAACAAGCGGTTCTGCTGACAGTGATAGCTCAGGTCGTGTTGTTCCACAAGGCAAAGGTTTGTCAATAAATGACGCAGAACTTGTTAGAGCAATCTACGAAAAATACGAAATAGTACGTAATGATAAAACCGTAATGTCACCATTTTACAATGCTGACTATACCTTTGAAAATGGCGAGAGAGTTGTTTATGTTAAATTAAATAACTTCTAATCCTTACCAGGCTGTGGAAGCTCTTAGAGAGCCGAAACAGCCCTCTTTTTAAATATATATTATAATCCCGGAGGTGTTAAGATGACAGCCCATATACGAAAAAGAAAATATAAAAGCGGCATTCGCTATCAGGTTGTTTTGGATAAGGGCAATGACTCAAACGGCAAACGTAGAAGGGAATATATCTCTTGCGATTCATATGCCGAAGCTCAAGCAATAAAGGCAGAAAAGCTTCACCAATACAACATGGGTTCTTTCATTGAAGCAAGCAAAATCACCGTTCAGAACATCTGTGAGCAATGGTTTAAGCTACATGTAGAACAGGAGCTTGCTATTACCACGCAGAACGGTTATAGAGTAAATCTCGAAAACCATGTATATCCCGCAATTGGCAATATAAAGGTGCAGAAGCTCACTCCAGTTCAGTTGCAAATGTTCTATGATGACCTGAAAAAGAAAGGCTTGTCGCCACGTTCTATCAGATACATCCATACCACATTGCATACCGCATTAAAATTTGCCATGAGAATGGGTGTAGTTGGCAGAAACGTAACCGAATTTGTAAGTCCCCCTAAAGGCGAGAAGTTCAAGCCTGATATATACAATGAGGCAGAAGTCCTTGAACTTTTGAATTGTTGCAAAGGCACTCAGTTTGAAGTTCCTATAACACTTGCAGTTGGCATGGGTATGCGTAAAGGTGAAGTATTCGGTTTGCAATGGAAAGATATCGATTTCTCAGATAACACACTTCATGTGTGTCATAATTTGACCTGTGTTAAAGGAAAGAAAATTATAGGTAAGCCCAAGACGGAATCGAGTGACAGAAAGATTTTAATGCCGGATTATGTTGTAACGATGCTTAAGAAACATAAGATTGAGCAAGCAAAGAACCGTCTTAAACTCGGCAGAGCATATCAGGATAATGACCTTGTTTATTGCTACGATGATGGAACACCCAGAAGTACAAACGGCTTTTCAAAAAGATTTTCAGACTTCTTAGAAAAGAACGGACTAAGACATATTCGCTTTCATGACCTAAGACATATCAATGCAACTCTGATGTTACAGTATGGAGTTCCGGCTAAGATTGCTTCGGAAAGATTGGGTCACTCAACCATTCAGACAACCATGAATATCTATTCCCATGTAACAGTTGAAATGCAGAAAGACACAGTAAACATTTTTGATAATAACATCTTCTCCAAAGTGGCAGAAGGATAAGCGAAAGCGGCAACAGTTTTGATGGCTGTTGTCGCTTTTTTACTCATTTGCCCGATAAGGAGGAAAATCGTCAGAAAAACAGTTTTTTGGCATTTTGATTTACATTGGGTCGGTGTTTGGTTTTGACGACGTTTTTGATGAGTTTTTGCTTGCATTTCGGCATATCTGAGAAATTTAATGAGGTCGCCCTTGTGTCGACGGTAGTTGTAATGGTCAATCTGGTCGACAGGGATTGGTCGACGAAGTTTTAACATTTCTTTCAATGATTTCAATGGGATTGAGTATCGGAAAGTTGTTTCGATATTTAGCCCCGAAATCATTTTCACTTTGGTCGACGAAAAGCCGACGGAGGGAGTTGGATATTTTATGATTTCGGGCAAAGAATATTTAAAATTGGCGATATGAAAATTGAAATATTAAACACCGAAATCCCTTGTAAACCAAGGACTTTCTCGCTTTTTATTTTATGTTGGAAATCGTGTAACGGGCTATAACCTGTTCGAGGGTTCGAATCCCTTGCTCTCCGCCAGAACCCCATAGAAGTAATAACTTCTGTGGGGTTTTCCTTATGCTTTCACATACAGTAAACTATCTCCAAAACCCACTTGCGACGACGAAAAGACGACGACAGACCGAGCATAAATATTCTCATGGTCGGCAAGAATATCCGTCACTGTCGTCAGGTGATGTTTTAATAGTAGATTTTTTGATATAAGTATGATATAATTCAACTCGACAAATAAGAACTTGAT
>JAFQTK010000016.1 GCA_017409065.1 bacterium | reverse complement strand
TATTGGTGAAAATTTTCTTTCTACAGGTATTGTTTGGAATTGTCGAAAAAAAATTCCCTGATTCAGGACTGAGCAAACTTGCAGAATCCATAAAAATAAGTGTAAGTAGTAGAAAATATGCTCTGATATCATCCGTGATGTGTGATATTATCTTGGGGGTTGTTTGGTGTATGTTGGCAAAATCCGGTTATTTTATTGATATAGTTGTTTATTTAATGATAACTTTAGGGGGCATAAGCTTATTCTATATATCATTGTTTATGATATGGATGATTCAAGGAAAAATAAAGTAAGTAAGGTGATTTAGAGATGAGGAAAAGTTCATTTTATTTAAATTTAGGTATATTAAATTTGGGGCTATTTTTATCGGTAATAGTTTCAGTATTTATTTTTTTTGCAAGTATTTATTTTCCATCAACAGGATTTTTTGTTAATTCTTATTTCTTGATAGGATTATTTGTGAAAATTTTCTTTCTACAGGTATTGTTTGGAATTGTCGAAAAAAAATTCCCTGATTCTGGACTGAGCAAACTTGCAGAATCCATAAAAATAAGTGTAAGTAGTAGAAAATATGCTTTGATATCATCCCTGATATTTGATGTTATCATGGTTTGTTGTATATTGGTAAAGTCCGGTTCTTTTATTAGTGTAATTATTTATTTAATATTAACTTTAGGCGGAGTAAGCTTATTCTATATATCATTGTTTATGGTATGGATGTTTCAAGGAAAACTGAAGTAAACAAGGAGGTTTACAGATGAAGAAAAGTCGTTTTTATTTAAGTTTGAGTATATTGAATATTTTACTATGTTTATCTATGATGGGATTAGCATGCCTTTTAGGAATATCTTTTTTTGTTTCAGCAACTGTATTTACTTTTGGAGTTAGAGCAGCATTTATTTTGTTGGCAAAAATTTTATTTTTACCGATATTATATGTAATAGTTGAAAAAAAATTCTCAAATTCAATATTGAATGAAATGTTTAATGAGCTAAAATTAAACGTGGTTAGACGAAAAAGAGCTTTTTTAGTAGCTATTATAATTGATGTAGTTCTATGCATTTGTTACTCTGTTAAACAGAGTATTTCATTTTTGGATTTAATACTTAACCCAATCGTATATGAATTGATAACTCTAGGTGGAGTAAGCTTATTCTATGTATCATTATTAGGTTTTTGGAAAATTCGAGGAAAACTGAAGTAAACAAGGAGGTTTACAGATGAAGAAAACTCGTTTTCATTTAAGTTTGAGTATATTGAATATTTTATTATGTTTATGCGTGAGATACTTATCAAGTAATTAATAAAAATGGAGACGGTGAGATTCGAACTCACGTCCGGAATGGGTAAACGAAAACGTCTACATGTTTAGGTTGCTTTTATTTTTGATTAAGTACGGAAAGAACCCAACCTAAGCTTAATCAGAGTAGTTTTAAGCGATACCCGCTTTGAGAAAAGTCTTGATGTGGTTGATTCTCATCCCCACACTGCGTCTTGCATAATTGACCCTAGCCAAACGGCAAGCTGGTCGGACTAGAGTGCTGAAACTGCTACTATGCAGCTAGAGCTTGAGCTCTTGAAAAATCAGCTTTTACAACGTTATTAGCGTTTATTTTAGTTGCTCGTTGATAACGCAGAACAGCGCTGCGACATGCGGTCGGCATCTACCGGATCACCCCGTCAAATCCAAAACGTCCCCATATTTAAATTTCAATGTACTTATGTATTTATTATAACCTAAAACTATAAAAAAATCGAGTTAGCTTACTCGTTCGTAGATATCTATGTCTACTTCTTTAAAATTTTTCTTTTGTTCAGTTACAAAGTTTCGCATTTCGGTAGATAGTGTGCTTTTTGAACCTGTTGAACTTTTTCCGTTGTGATGAAAAAATACTTTGCCTTCTTTGTTTACTGTTGATAGCAAATTATCAAGTACTTCTCTGTATCTGCAATTTGTTTCATTTGTATAAAATATTCCATCTCGAGGAGTTATGTATGTGTATTTTGTACCAATTTTATTTTTTCCAAATCCGACATAGTAAAATACATTATTGCAAAAAGTCATATCATATAAATTGTGATTTCTAGGGTCATCAACAAAATCTTCAAGAGGATGTCCTAAATATCTTTTTTGGCTTGTATTTAGATAATGCTCAAAATGTTTGTATATGTATTCCTGTTCTTTTGGTGCTAAACCGTTATTTAGAGAAATAAATTTATCTTGACCGGTTTCGGTTAGAGTTTTCAAAATTTCCGGCGAATGTTTAACGTGATTTGCTGTATCTAAATCTACAAAATCGACTTTCCCCATTATAGTTCCAAGATTTTTTCCGTTTCTTCGTGCTGTTAATTGAATTTGTGTAAGAATACTTATTGGTTCGATTGCCGACTCCCCTAGTCCGATTACTGCTAAATTTATTGGTTTATGTAAATTAATTAGTCTTTGAGTTATTGCATCTATATGTTTTAAGTCTATTGGATTGCGAAAAAATTTTTCAAATTTAAGCTTACTCATTTTTATTCTGGGTTGATAAGTAAATAATGAGTTTATGTATGATTGTCCGGATTGTTGAGGTATTTTGAACATATTTATTAAATGTTCAAACAAAAAAAGTTTTGCTATTAATTAAAGTTTTTGGAAAGTGATTACAAACCATACCCCTTTATTATAAGTATTGAGGTGGCTGCAATATTTTGCAGCTGAATTTAGTAATTTTATCTTTGCATAAGAAAATGCCATAAACATAATCTCTGTTTTGGTATAAAGCTCGTCATTTTCTGCAATTTTAGGTAGGTGCAAAGACGTAAAAAACGCAACTTGATTAGGGATTAAAATTATGATTTTTGTGCCTTTTGGAATATTTTCAAAAATTTCATCAAAGCGTTGATTTATTTCTTTTTCGTCTTTAAACATAAATGAATTGCGAAGTTTTTCTTTTCCTTTATGTTTCAAATCAAATGGACTATATTCTTTGCCCATTAAGTATTTTGCAATATTTGTTTTATCTATTTCGATTGTATTTTTAGGTGTAAAATCAAGATATTTTTCGAATCTGTATAGTTGATGATAAAGTGATATTATATAATCATTTTCTGTGAGTTGAGCTTGTTTAAGCAATAAAGCAGGTGTTTTGTGACCTTCTGGGCGAGTTAATTGTTGTGGGGCATTTGGATTTGTTAATATAAAAATCACGATAATTGCGAAGTATAATACTGACAAAGTTTTTGATAATTTGTTGAAATTAGTGGTGATTCCGGTTGCAAAAACTAATATTAGAATTGGGTATATTTCAACTGTATATTTTGTTGATAGAACTAATTTGCCCAAAGCCGCAGCGACGATAAGTGAGATAAAATATAAAAGACTGCAAATTAGCATTGAATTGAGTGTTAAATCTTTGTTTTTGATAGCTTTGTATATGAAATATGTAGCTATTGAAATTGGAAGGAGTATAAAGATAATACTTTCAGTTAAGTTACTTGTTCTTAAATAAGTGATTAGGTTAATAGCTGAATTTGTTATGTTTGTTTGGATTGGGGTAAAATAATCAATAAAAACAAAAGCTATTTTGGATAAATTAAATATTCCCCAGTTTTGTGATAGGGTTTCTCTTGTTAATACATTAATAAGAAATGGGATTAATGGAGCAAAACAAGTCAATAAAACTGTGTAAGCGATAAATATTTTTGTTTTAAATTTCGGGTGTTGTTTAAGAATTAGAATTGAAAATATTAATAAGTTAAAAAATACATAAACAAATGAAATTGTATGAGTGATTAATAGTAAAAAGTTGAAGAAAATATAGAATAGAAAGTTAAATTTATTTAGATTGCGAATTGATTTTATAAAGAATATTGCTCCCCATGCACTAATAATAAAAATCAAATTATATAGTCTTACTTCTTGTGAAAAATAAATTAGAAATCCACTAAAAGTTGCGAATAAGGCACAAATAATTCCTGTTTTTTTATCTTTAAATTCTTTACCAAGAAAATAAGTTGAAATTATGCATAGGATTCCTGTAAAAACACTGGACAATCGGAGTGCTAAATCAGTATTTCCAAAAATTGTAGTCCAAGCTTTTAAGTATAAGTAATAAAGTGGCATATGGCAATTGCCAATCATCTTTTTAAAAAAAGGAACCCATAATTCTTCGGTGGAAATAAGCCACCCCATGTACTCGTCATTCCATAAGCCTTCAGGTTTATCTAACGCTGTTATTCTAATAAATAATCCAATTATGCACATTACAAAAAGTAAAATTATTTGTTTCAAAATTTGCTCCTGTGATTTTCTTTAAATCTATAATATAATAAGAAAGTGAAAAAGGGCTAATTTATGACAAAATTAATTATTCAGATACCAGCTTATAACGAAGAAGAAACATTAGGACTTACTCTTTCAGAATTGCCTAAAAGTATTGATGGAATTGATGAAATTGAAGTTTTGGTTATTGATGATGGTAGCACAGATAACACCGTAGAAGTCGCAAAACAGTATGGAGCTAATCATATTATAAGCTTGGGACGAAATTGTGGTTTGGCAAAAACTTTTGTAACAGGGATAAGAGCTGCTTTAAAATTAGGTGCAGATATAATTGTAAATACTGATGCTGATAATCAATACAAAGCTTCAAATATTGCGGATTTGGTTAAACCTATCATTGACAGAAAAGCAGATATTGTAATTGGAACACGTCCTATTTCTCAAATTAAACATTTTTCATTAGTCAAAAAATTGTTACAAAAGTTGGGGTCTTGGGTTGTAAGATTGTTCTCTTTTACTGATGTTGAAGATGCTCCTAGCGGTTTTCGGGCAATGAGTGCAAATGCAGCCAGAGAAATAAATATTTATGATAATTTTACTTATACTTTGGAAATGATTATTCAATCAAAAGTTAAGGGATTGAGCATTTTATCTGTTCCGATAGAAGTGAATGGTGAATTAAGACCATCAAGACTCTTTAAAAACACTTTGCAGTACACAATCCGTTCAATGTTTACGATAGTAAGAATGTTCATCGTTTATCGTCCGTTTAGATTTTTTACAATTTTAGCTGCTATATTGGGTGGAATCGGATTTTTATTAGGAATAAGATTCTTATGTTTCTATTTTTGGGGACATGGCAGCGGGCATGTTCAATCTTTAATTTTATCATCTATATTCTTAATTATTGGATTTCAGACTTTTTTACTTGCAATTATCGCAGACTTGTTGGCGATTAATCGACGTATTTTAGAAGATATGAAAAATAAATAATTTTAAAATATTTTTTATTTGATATAATCAACTTAAGACATACAGGGAGAAAAATTATGACACAAAGAGTTTTATTATGCATAATGGATGGTTGGGGAATCAACAAAGACTGCTCTAAAGACGCAATCTCTGCGGCAAAAACTCCGGGGTATGATAAGTTGATATCTGAAGAACCACATACAATGATATATGCTGATGGTGAGCATGTTGGTTTGCCTGAAGGGCAGATGGGTAACTCAGAAGTTGGACATTTAAACTTGGGAGCCGGCAGAATTGTTTATCAAGAATTGTCCAGAATTAATAAATCTATAAAAGATGGTGATTTCTTTGAAAATGAAGAGTTTTTGAATGCTATAAACCATGCTAAGAAAAATCAATCTTCATTACATCTTTATGGGTTAGTTTCTGATGGTGGTGTGCATAGTTCTTTAGACCACTTGTTGGCATTAATTGAACTCGCAGCTAAAGAAGGATTAAAAAACGTTTATGTTCATGCGTTTTTGGACGGAAGAGATACTCCACCGAAAAGTGCAAAAAAATATTTGCAAATTGTAGAAGATAAACTTAGCGAATGTAAGTTGCCTCAAATAGCTTCTGTTATTGGTCGTTATTGGGCTATGGATAGAGATAATCGTTGGGATAGAATTGAAAAAGCATATAATTGTTTGACTGAAGGTTATAGTGCTAAAGCTGCAAATGCGTTGGAAGCAGTTGATAATTCTTATGCTGTTGATAAAACTGATGAGTTTGTAGCTCCGACTATGACAGGAGATATAAATTCCAGAATTAAGAGTAACGATTCTATAATATTCTTTAATTATCGTCCAGATAGAGCGAGAGAAATTACTAAAGCTGTTACTTTTGAAGATTTTAACGGTTTTGAGAGAATTGAAACATTAGAAAATATTTATTATGTTTGTATGACACAGTACGATGAAACATTTAATATGCCTGTTGCTTTTAAACCACAGTCATTGAAAAATATTCTTGGTGATGTGTTGGATAAAAATAACATCAAACAATTTAGAACAGCAGAAACAGAAAAATATGCTCACGTTACATTCTTTTTTAACGGTGGTGTTGAAGAAGCAGGACGTTTGGAAACAAGAGTGTTGGTTTCATCTCCAAAAGTTGCGACGTATGATTTGCAACCTGAAATGAGTGCCGATGAGGTTTGTGAAAATGTGTTGCGTGCTATTAATGAAAAAGAACACGATTTTATTCTTGTAAATTTTGCAAACCCTGATATGGTTGGACATACCGGAGTCTTTGATGCAGCGGTTAAGGCTGTTGAAAAAGTTGATGAATGTGTTGATAAAATAGCAGAGCGTTGTAAGAAAAAAGGTGTTGTTATGCTGTTGACAGCAGATCACGGAAATGCTGAATGTATGGAAAATCCACAAACTCATGCTCCGCATACAGCACATACAACAAACCCTGTTCCGTTCTTGGTTGTTAATGCACCTGATGTGAAAAAACTTCGTGATGGTGGTGCGTTATGTGATGTAGCACCGACGGTTTTAGATATTATGGGTATTGATAAACCGGCTGAAATGACCGGAGAATCACTTATAATCAAATAACGAAAAAGAACCTCGAAAGAGGTTCTTTTTTTGAGTTTAATATGTTTTTCCGAATCCTGAGATTCTGTTGTATCTGGATGTTCCCGGTTTGTAAGTGACACGCTTGACTGCGTTTCCTGCATTGCCTTCGATTGTGGTAATAGAACCGTCTGCCCCGACTGATTCAACAATTCCGACGTGGGAACATCCGTTTTGGAAGAATATTATATATCCGGGTTGCGGTGTTCCTTGACCTTTAGCGAAGTAACGTCCCCTGCTTGCCATTCTGGATTGGATTTCCGCCACTCTTGGGGAGTATCCGAATAAGCCTTGGTTATCTGAATTTTGACCTTTTCCAAAGCACCAGGATGCAAAGCTTGCACACCACGCTGCATGGTTATCAACACCGTTTCTGTATTTTGCAACTGCTGCACCGTCATTGTTGCCGGTAGCTTCTCTTACTCCCGCTGCTAACTCGCCTTGTGCCAACTTAAGTGCATTCATAGCTGTTTCATATTCAGAGCTGGACGCTGCCATACCGGTTTCTGTACCGATTTTGCTTTGATATTGAATAGCCTGTGAACGTAATGATGAGATTTGTGTGTCAATTTCTGCAACTTTTGTATCCCTATCTTCTTTGATTTTTTGAATTTCAGCTTTGATTGCACTAATTTGTTGTCCAAGTTGTGGTTCTTTTTTGTCGATTTCCTCTTGAACCGCTTTTTGTTCGGCTTCTTTTTTCGCTTTTAATTCAACTTGCTCTTGTTTTGATTTTTCAAGTTCTTCCAGTTTTTTGTTTGCATCCTCAATTTTTTTCTTTTCATCTTTTATAATTTGTTCGATTTCAGCTTTTCTTTTTGTGTTTGCCTCGTTGATTTTAGGGTCATCAGTGTCGATTCTTAAGGCAGCGTGTTCCGCTTCAAGATTTGCAATAATACTTTCTGAAATATGGATTGATGATTTTGTGTCGGATATATCTTTGTCTATCAACAATATTTTTTCATCGCAATCCTGAATTTCTTTTTGCAAATCGGTGTTCTTTTTACCGAGTTCTCCAAGTTTTTCTTTATGCTCTTGTGTAATTTTTTCAATTTCGGCATTTTTTTCTGCAATTTGGTTTCTTGCTTCTTGGATTATTTGCCCTTTCTTTTGTTCCAGTTCAGGTATTTGTCTGGATTCAATATCAGCTAATTCTTGTTTGTTTGTGTATTGTTCAGGTGTTGAAATCGTAGAACCATTGTGTGTCCGAGAGCCGTAGTCACGATAGTTGTCACCACCAATGTTTTGTGTGTAAGCTTTTTGAGCGGCTGCAGTATCAGCCGCAATTTGTGCTGCCTCAGCTTCGTATTTAGCTTGTT
>JAFQTK010000015.1 GCA_017409065.1 bacterium | reverse complement strand
TGATTTGCCGGGGGGAGATTATAAAACTTTAAAAACATCCATACGAGAGAAGCTATTTGCTTTACCTGAAAATGTTAAGGTTTATCCGGGGCATGACCGTTCAACAAGTATTTCTCACGAAAAATATTATAATATGATGGTTTAACTATTCCATATTTTATTTAGTGATTCAGTGATTTTGAGTCCTGTTTGTGTTGTAGCCAGTCCGGCTTGAGCACTTTCTTTTAAAGCAGGTGACATTAACGCCCCTATTTGTTTTAGTGCATCAATAACTTCGTCAATAGGAACAATGCTTTGAATGTCTGCAAGTGCCATCTCGGCAGCAGTAATTGAATGTACAGCCAAAAATGGATTTCTTTTTACGCAAGGTACTTCGACAAGACCCGCAATTGGGTCGCAGGCTAAGCCTAAAATATTTTTTATTGCAAGTGCAGCTGCGTTGAGTATTTGTTCGTTTGTACCACCTAAGATTTCAACAACAGCTCCTGCTGCCATCCCCGCTGCTACTCCGCATTCATTTTGACAACCGCCTACTGCTCCGGCAAGAGCGGCTTTTGCAGCAACAATTTTTCCTATAATTCCTGCGGTTAATAGGGCATTTATGATGGTTTCGTTTGAGGCATTTTTAGCGTTACTGATTCCAAGTATTGCAGCTGGAACAATTCCGCATGCTCCGGCTGTTGGACACGCTGCAATTTTTCCCATTCTTGCGTTTTGTTCTGCGGTTGCAAGTGCATATTTTATAACATTTTGTAATTGCGGAGAGAAAATGCCATTTTGTTTTGTGTAGTAATTTTTTAACTTTTCGCAATCTGCACCAACCATTTTGCTCATTGAAAGTTCGGAAGAATTAAGACCTTCTTTTATTGAGTCTTGCATTGCAGATAAAACAGCTTCAATATTTTTTCTTACTTCAGAGATTTCACATTCCGCAAATTTAGCTTCTTCTTGTTGTGCAATTTCGTATATTTTTTTATTTTCTGTATTACATTTTATTAGTAAATCTTGAAAAGTTGCTATTGGCTTCATTTTGTCACCTCAATATTTCTAATTAAATATATTTCATCAATTGTTTTCAAAGATTCCAAAATTTCTTCGCTTAGCGGGCTATCAAGGCATATGCTCATTGAAGCATTATGACCTTTTGCTTCTCTGTCGCAAGTCATCGAGGCAATATTTATGTCAAAATCTTGGATGAGAGTTGTAACTTTATAAATCATTCCCGGCATATCTTTGTATATTAGTAATAATGTGTGATAATTACCTTTCAGATTGACGTTATAGCCATTGATATTTGTTATTACAACTTCAGCACCGCCTAAAGAATCACCGGAAATTTTTATTTCAACATCTCCGGAGAATGTTATGTCAACTGAATTTGGGTGTCTGTTGAAATCTTCAGCATATTCGAAAGAATAGTCTATACCTAATTCATTTGCTATTTCAAGGGCATTTTTTATTCTTACATCATCAACTGCAAATCCTAAAACCCCACTAAGAAGTCCTTTGTCTGTGCCGTGTCCTTTTCCTGTTTTAGCAAAAGAGTTATACAGTTTAAAGTGAACTTTTTTAGGTCTGTTGGAACCGTAAATTTTTCCTGCTAGCAAGCCTATTCTTACTGCACCGGCAGTATGTGAACTGGAAGGTCCGACCATAATAGGCGTGATAATATTAAAAATTGAAGAATGTCCCATTTTTACCTCTTTTACCCACTCGATTATATCTGAAAATTATTTTGATTCCAACATTTTGCATAAGCATATTATTGCTTGTTTGTAGTTGTTTTCTGAAACAAAATCAATGTCCTTCAATGCTTGATTTAAGTATGTATTTAAAAGATTTTGAGTTTGATTCATAGCGTTGCTATTTTGTATTTTGTTTAAAATCTCATTAGTAGAAAGTTCTGTTATGTCTGAGTTTTCGCCAAAAGTGTATATAACCGGAGCTGTGTAAATGCCAGCTTCTAAATCGTTAAATGTTGGTTTTTGAGTTTCGTTACAGATGAAATTTTTTATGTCGTCTTTTATTTGAAATGCTATTCCGAAATGATTAGCAAAATTTTCCATAGTTTTAGTGTTGTTCTGAGCTTTTAAATCAGCAAGAGATTTTAAAGCCGTAACAAATAGAGCTGCTGTTTTTGATTGTGATTTTTTGATATATTCGCTAATTGTCGGAGTTTTATTTTTTGAAAAATATTGATTTATTTCACCTTGTACAAGTTGTTGTAAAGCGGATGAAAAATTTTTCATAATTTGAGGCGGTAAATCTACCAACATATCAAGTGCAATAGTTAGTAAGAAATCACCGCTAATCACTGCAAGTTTATTTTCATATTTTAGATGAAGAGTCGTTGTTCCTCTTCGTTTTGTTGCTTCATCTATTATATCATCGTGTATCAAAGTCGCATTGTGAATTATTTCAACAGCAGCTGCTAATTTTATTATTTCACTGTCAATATTAATGTTTAGTGCTTTTGCAAACAGAAAAATCAAGCACGAGCGAATTTGTTTTGAACTTTTCAGCAGGTAATTGCAGAGATCCGATTTGTATAACTCATTTCCGTTATTTTTTTGTGATAATTTTTCAAAAATCAACTTGTCCATCTTGTCAAAGCAATCAGAACAAAGAGCTTTTATTTGATTATAGTTATCAAATTTTTGCATTAATTTAGTGTTTCCTGTGCCAATTTGTCAGCAAGTGGAGTTTGAAGTGTTCCATTTAAAGATTTATCTATTTCTTTAAGTGTTTTGGATATGGTTTCCATCTCTTGAGTCCAAACAAAATTGTCTAAAACGTACTTTTCACCGGTATTAAAATCTTGTGAAAGTTGTACTTTGATAATTTCAGCAAGCATTTCTTTGGCAGTAGGAATCATTTTTCCAATGTTAATGTCAATCAAATTGTTTTCATCTAGCTTAACTGCACCTTTTTCAAGAAAATATTTTGATTGCATAACAGTTCTGACCCTGTGTGCTTGGCTTAAGTTTGGCTGTGCTTTTAAGAAATTGTCTGCCGCATAAGTAACAATAATTTGTTTTACCTCGTCTTCAGTGTACATTCCTTGAGCTTGGAGAATATCAAGGAGGGCTAACGCACCCATATCCGCCTTATTTTCTTCAATTATATTTTTGTATTTGCCAAGTGCTTCAGTTCCGGATTTAGGTCCTAATGAGTGAGCATTTTCATGCCCGATTGTAAACCAATGGTCTGCTTCGGGATTGTAATACTTATGAAATTCTTCTCTTAGTGTTGCATTTAGCCTTTTTTGTCTTTTTTCCAAGGCTTCGGGTGAGTTGCTTGTTCTTATTTGTCTATGGTAAACGTTTCTTCTTCCGCCACCTATTGTTAGTGACAGTTTGTCATTGTTCGGTAGATTTTGAGCAACGGTAATTCCGCCTCTGTATGTGCCTTCATCTCCACGAAGTGTTACGATGTCTACGTCTACCATTGTCTGTTGTTCATCATCATCGGCACTGATGTTTTGTTCATATTGTTCACTAAATGGCATATTTTGAGCAAGTAAAGGTAAGTATTTTTTAATTTCTAATAATTTAGCAGTTCCTGCTTTATTAACAATACCAACTCTTGCACCTAAAGAGTCTTTTGATATTGGGGTTATGTTGTTTTCATCCAATAATTTTGCAAGTTGCTCATTTTCCATCACCGTACCGGTAAGTTCATCCGCATATTGTTCTCTGGAAATTGTAAACTCAAGTGGGGTGTCTTGCAGTTCTGCCCATTTTTTATCTGCATAAGCATCCAGCATAGGATTGTTTTCTAAGAGTGCTTTTACTTGTAATTTCAGGTATTCATTAAAGTCTTTGTTTGTAGAATATTCGCTTGCTTTTTCCAAGTGTTTTGCAATGTAAGTAAATTCATCTCGGAAATATTCCGTGTAATCTAATGCTTTAAGTTTATTATTATCTCTTATTACCATTGTACGTTGATTTAGAATGTTTCTAACTTCGTCAAATTCTCCGTTGTTGAGCATTGATATTAGTATGTTATGAAATTCTTCAGTAGATAAATCCGTAGGGTAAAATCCTTTACCAAGAATATCTTGATAACCTTTTGCAAGATAGATTTTATTAGCTTCGGAATCCACTGCTACCATTCCGATTTGAGCATTGAATAGCTTAAGTGTCATTTCAGCATCAGTGTTACCTGATTTGCTTTCGGATTCTAAATATTTTTTGAATGCTAGGTTTGCAGCATTGTCTTGCTGCATAAATACTTCATCCATTTTTTTTGCGGCTAAAACGAGGTGTTTTAGTGCTTCTTTATCTCCTTGTTTGAGATTATTATATTCTATGCTATCAACGTCTAACATTTTTTTAGGTATAAGACAGTCTTTACTTGTGCGTTTTAGCAGTTCTTCTGTTGATAAATTAAGTTCAAAGTTCATTATTATTCTCCATACAAGTCTTTTGTTATAGTTTAGCACTTTGATTAAATTCTGTACATAGATAAATCGGTTGTGGTATTCTTTTGTTATGAGTAATATTTCACAAAAAACTGTTAAATTATTAGATAAAGGCTCGTATTTGGATATTACAATTGATATTGCTAATATGAGTTTAATACGGGATTCGGATAAAAAAGCCGCTCGTATCTTGGGTGTTCGGGACAATGTCCTTTATGTGGCAGGCAGAACCCCTAATGTCCAAAATGTTGTTGTTTTTGATGAAAAATACGCTGTTGCGGGAGCTATTAACTCACGAAACATTTTTTACAATCAGCCTTTAGGAATTTGGCGTGCTGATAAGTCTAAAGCTATATATTTTGAAATAGCTAAAAATGCTTGTTCTTCGGTTGTTAGCGGACTTTATAAACATAATTGGAAAACTTGGTGGAGTCCGTCTGTTACAAAGAAAAGAAGTATATGGGATGTTACTCTTTGGCATAAAGGTTATTTTAGAAAAAAATATCTTATTCCAACAGTTGATTATGAGAATGTAAAAAATCAATTTGAATCATATACTAAGTTTTTAGTTTATGACGACCCGATAAAAAGGTTTATGCGTGCTTTAAACAACAAGTATATTAGTCATCATACAATTGCATCAATGGTTAGACCTCCGTATGATAAAGATGTGAGTGATTTTGTTGATAAAGTGATTTTGGTAACTCAGTTGGATTGCTTAAATACTAATGCTTGGGATCAACATTTAGCACCTATAACTTTAAATGCAGCACATTATTTGCCTCAAATTACAGATTTTGTTCATTTGAAGGATTTGGATAATTTTATGCAAGAAAAGTTTAAAATAAAATTAGAAAGGCACAATGCGATGCCGCAAGATAAGAAAGTTGTGTTTGAAGATATGTTATTACCTCATCAGATAGAACGAATCAAAAAAATCTATGCTAAAGATTATGAAATTCCTGTTAAGTATAGTGATAAATTTTATAATCCATAGTGTAAATTATGAATATATTTTTACCTTTAATTTTTCGAATAGTATCTAACCCATTAACAAATGTTTTTCAAAAAAAACTTACTTTGCAAGGTTCATCTTCTCTTTGGATAAATTTTGTTTCTTATTTTATTTTGAGTTTAATTTGTTTGATGAATGCATTTTTTGCGGATTGGACTTTTTTAACAAAAGAAATAGTTTTGTATTCTTTATGTGGTGGGTTGTTTGGTGCATTAGGAAATGCAAGTCTAATAAAGGCATTGTCTTGTGGTGAACTTTCTGTATTAGGACCGATAAATTCCTATAAATCAATTGTGGCTTTAATTGTTGCGTTTATTTTGTTGAGAGAAATTCCATCCGGTGTTGGCATATGTGGCATTTTTCTTATAATCTGGGGTAGTTATTTTATATTTGATACCTTAGAAGAAGGATTTTCTATAAAACTTTTAAGACGTCGGGATATAAAATACAGACTGTTTGCAACGGTATTTACAGCAATAGAAGCTGTTTTTATTAAACAAGTTATAGTATTGTCTTCTGCACTTGTTTCTTTTTGGTTTTGGTGTTGGTTTGGGTGTGTGTTTTCTTTTTTGTTGTTAAAAATATTTAAAACATCAGGATATAAATCATTTGTTGGCTTAAAATTTTATGTTGGCATTGTGCTTTGCACTGGCATAATGCAGTTGAGTACAAACTATGTCTTTGAAAATATGAATGTATCGTATGCACTTGCTTTGTTTCAGTTGTCAACGATTATTAGTCTTTTATTTGGAAAACATTTTTTTAACGAATCCCATTTTATAAAGAAACTTTGTGGTTCTGTAATAATGGTGATAGGTACAATTGCTGTTATCTTGGGGTAAAATTATCGATTCCATTTTAGTGATATTTTACGACCTAATATTTTGACTATTTTATATTTGCCTTTCCCTGTATATTTGTTTTTAACTGAGAAAATATTTTTTAAGCATTTTTTGAGTTTTGCTTTTCTTGATAAATGTTTGTCTGTAATTTTGTAATTTTTAAATAATTTTACGGTTTGAGATTTATTTATCGCCCATGGTTGATTCTGAACATATCCGTTATAATCAAAACTTACAACGGTTATATTCTTTGAGCATTCAATAATCTTTTTTGCTTTGTATGGAATATTATTAGAATTATAAATGTATAAAATGTCAATGTTTGTTTCAGGAAAACGATTTTTTAAGGTTTTGTGTATTTCTTGTAGTGAGTTGTTATCAAGAACATCTTGTTGAGCAGGAGTTTCCATATACACAAAAAGCACATTGTTTGATGTTTGAATTTGTTCTAAAAGTCGTTCTATTCTTCTAGTGTATTTTTCATTAACCGAAGTCCAACTAGCGTCAAGTGGCACTTCTAATGGGAAATCATGGTTGAATACAATACCTGTTCTTTTATTTGCGTATATATCACAAGGCTCCGGTTCCAAACGGTTCCCAACATATTCTAAGTCTTCTTTATTAATCCAATCTTTGAAATCATTAACAAGTATATTTACTCTTTCAGGTAACGTGCTACCATATAACCAATCAAAAGGATATGAATAATGCTGTAAGTTGCGTGCTCGTAAAGTACCCGTGCAAGAACAAGCTGCACCTAAAGATACATATAAATCATAAGTTTTTTTATTTTTCATTTTGTTTTCTATTTCTAATCTTCCAACTTGAATTGTAATAAAAACTTATGTGTTATTCAATAATGATTTTATTGAATTATATCAAAATATCTTGAAACGCTTCCTGTACCGTCATTTTCATGGTAAACATTGTTTTTTATAAAGTTTCTTATTGCTTTGGAATATGCGTTTAGTGTAGACTCTATCGTTATACCTAGTTGTTTGCCGTTTATATAGTTGAAGGCTTCTTGTCCATAAAGTGTTAATGTACCGGCTCTTTCAAAAGAATCAGGATTTATTTCTCTTAGCTTTTTTCCTGATATTGGACGAAGTGGTCTTACCGGAAAGCCTAAATCTCGACTTGCCATCTCATGAGCTTGTCTTACAGCCGCAGCTATTTCTGATGCTGTTGCATTGATAATTTTTTTTGTTGGGTTTACAAAAACCGGTGTGCCTTTAAAACTTACACTATTCATTTACACATTCCTTTAATAATTTATTGCACTTTCTGGAAAACATATGAATTTTCAAAATTTACTTTTTTAGTTAAATTGTTAAGTTTTTGTAATAAATTAACAAAATTGTTTTTTTTAATTATTTATGTAAGTGTCTGTACATTTATAGGATATTAATTTATGTTGATACAACCTGTAACTTTAGTTAATTCAAAACCCTTCTTGAAACATAAAGAATTTCAGATGGTTAATTCTTTTACCACTTCAAATAAAACCGATTCGTCTGATTCGCTTTCTGTTGACTCTTTGGAGGGAGCTTACCGATACCTAAATGTCGAAAATTATACTAATGACCAAAAATTACAAAAAATACAAAAATTAGGGGCTGCGAAAAATGAACAAGAGTTAACACTTTTAGGCAAGCTATATAGAGAAACAAAACAATATGACAAGGCTGTAAAAACATTAAAACGTGCAGCAAATGTAGAATCTAAAAATACAAAAATTTTAGTTGATCCAAAGCCTCCTTCTATGATTCAAATAGAGTTGGGCAAAACTTATTATGAAATGAAAGATTATGATAAGGCTGTTGATATATTTGAAACACAAAAAATGTTATATGATATGCGTACAACTATTTTCCCATCAGCTAAAAACGAAGCTAATTATAAAGAATATCAAAATATAGTTGAGTGCTTGGATAAGGTTAAAACTACTAAATAATAAAAAGGACTCCCGAAGGAGTCTTAAATTTGGGCCCGGAGAGGAGCCCTTGAAAACGAGGTGACTAAATGTCACGTCGTTTTTGAGGAGAGAACTCAATAGTTGCGAAGCAACTATTAGTTCGAGTCTATAATAAAAAAGACTCCCGAAGGAGTCTTAAATTTGGGCCCGGAGAGACTCGAACTCTCACACCGAAGGCGCTAGATCCTAAGTCTAGTGCGTCTACCAATTTCGCCACAGGCCCACTATTAAATTATCAATTATCGAACCTTAGCACCTACCCTGAGTTAAACAAGGCGTCTACCAACCTCTCCTCGAAATGACATTTAGTCATTTCTCGTCGGCAGAGTGCCACAGGCCCACTATTAAATTATCAATGTATAGCCAAAACGACTATGTTTAAAATTTACCCTAAAGTATTTATCTCGTCAAGTAGTAATCTTAAGTTTTTTTCTTTTATGATTATATTTGCTTCTTTTTCTAATATTGGTTTCGCACAAAAAGCAACTCTTTGGGCTGCATATTTGAACATGCTTAAATCATTAGCTCCATCGCCAACCACAATTGTATTGTCATATGTTACCCCAAGTAAATTTTGGATTCTTTGTATTATTTCACCTTTGCTGGAACTGAACATCATTTCACCACCAACAAGCCCTGAAAGTATTCCGTCTTTTTCGTGCAAAATGTTGGAAAATTCCGCATCAATTCCTAATTCAGCACAAATTGGAACCGTTGCATTTTTAAACCCGCCTGATAGGCAAACAACTTTGTAGCCTTTGTTTTTTAATTCTGTTATGACATCTTTTGCACCGTTCATAAGTGGAAGGGTTTTACAGATTTCATTAACCCTTGATACAGGCATGCCTTTTAGTAACTTTACTCTGGTTGTTAAACTTTCAAAAAAGTCTAACTCTCCTTGCATAGCTTTGTTTGTAATTTGTTTAACTTGTTCTTCTATTCCAAACTCTTTTGCTAAAAATTCAATGGTTTCTCCATCCATTAAAGTTGAATCAAAATCGAATACTGCCAGTTTCACTTCTATTCTCCGCTTTATTTTGTATAAGTTTCTGCTACCAAATTATATTCAAGGCAGCCGTACACAATTTTAGCACGTTGTTCGCTTTCTGTGTAAATTATTTTAGCGTAATTTATTGTTTCTGCTTCATAATCGTTGTTAGTTTCTTTTGCCGGAATTTTTCCTACGAGTTTATTTCCTTGGTAAAAATTAATAAAAAATTTGCCATTTTTATTTTTTGCAGCTAATATTCTGTAAAATCCTGTTGGGATAAGTGTTTCTCCAAATGACAAAGCTTTAGGCACTAATAGTGTTGGATAATCTTCCGCCATTTTTCGTAATGATGTTATATTTGTTTCTGATTGAGTTTCAGGAATAAGTGCTTCTCCTATTTTTTTCTTGAACCATTTTTCATCTTTTTCTTTTTGTTTTTTAGTTCTTTGTTCTATAATTTTGTCGAATTGGTCATCTGTGATGATTTTTTGCCCATCCCAAGCATCTTGGGCTTTTCCAATGTCATTCCATTCATCAGTTACATTTGACTCCTCCGCAATTGTAGGAATTGCAGAAAATAATAAACATGTAAAAAATATAGGAAATAATCTTTTCATACTTTTATTTTAAGAATTTTATTTTTAAAGTAAACCTCTGTTTAATTGAAAATTTATTATCCACTTATAATTTCTTAGTATAATTGGCAAAATATCAAGGTTAATATAAAATCAGGTTATGAACTTATTGATTTATGTATTTAAAAGAATATTGCAGACGATTCCGCTCATAATAATTGTGTCGTTCCTGAGCTTTTTTATAATACGTCTTAGTCCGGTAGACCCTTTGGCTGAGTTGAAAATGAATCCTGCTATTTCGCAAGAAACTTTGGACGCTGAAATTCAAAGATTAGGACTTGATAAACCTGTAATTGTACAGTATTTTAAGTGGGGTAAAAGTTTTTTAAAAGGTGATTTAGGTGTTAGTGTTACGGGTGAAAAGGTTGCGGATAGGTTGATGGAAAGAATCCCTAATACGTTGCTTTTGACTGGTTTTGTTATTCTGTTGACTTGGCTTGTTGGTATTCCGTTGGGAATATTTGCCGCACTTAATTGGAAAAAGCCTGCTGATAGGATTTTGACTGTTTTATCAAGTATTGGGATGGCAATCCCATCATTCTTTTTTGCGTTATTATTGTTGATTTTTGCGGTTAAAACAGGTTGGTTCCCTACCGGAGGATTAACTTCTTTTAATTTTTCATCGTTAACGCCGTTGGGTAAAATTACGGATGTATTGTGGCATTTAGTCTTACCTGTTACTGTTTTGTTTACTTTGTCTTTATCGGGTTTGCAAAGACAAATGCGAGGTAATCTTTTGGATGTGTTGGAATCTGATTACGTTAAGTTTGCACGAGCAAAAGGACTTTCCGAAACAAAGGTAGTGTATAAGCATGCGTTAAGAAATGCCATAAATCCAATGATAACACTTTTGGGGTTTGAGTTTTCGTCGTTATTGAGCGGTGCTGCATTGACAGAGTTTGTTTTTCAGTATCCGGGGTTGGGTAGATTAGTTTTGGAAGCAGTTTTAAAGTCAGATATAAACTTGGTTATGGCATCTTTAATGATTGGGATAATTATGTTGATTTTAGGAAATTTGATTGCTGATATTTTACTCAAAATTGTTGACCCTAGGGTTAGGGTGTGAGGTTTGATGTGAAGAACGAGTTTTTATCTGTATTTTCATTTAAAGAAGTTTTTAGTCAGTTGATAAAGGACAAGTTTGCACTAATTGCATTAATTGTATTGGGGATTTTGTACTTAAGTGTAGCATTTGCAGATTTTTTGGCTCCGTATTCAAAAGATTTTTCGGATAGAACACAATCATATGTTCCGCCAAGTCAAATTTTCACAATTGATGAAAAAGGACATTTTTCCAAACCTTATACATATAATTATATTCGTGAATTTGATGAAGAAACGTATGAAATTATTTATAAATTAGATAGAAGTAAAAAATACTATCTTAATTTTATGAATAAGGGTGAACCGTATAAACTATTTGGTTTAATCGGGAGTGATAGGCATTTGGTAGGTGTTGAACCGGAAGGTAGATTGTTTTTGCTTGGTACCGATATTAATGGCAGAGATAATTTTTCCAGATTGTTGTTTGGTGGTCGTATATCTTTAACAATTGGTTTTTTAGCATTATTTATTTCTTTTCCGCTAGGTATGATTTATGGTGGAATTTCCGGATATTTTGGCGGAAAAATTGATAATATTATGATGCGTTTTGCTGAGGCTATTATGTCCATTCCAAGTTTTTACTTGTTGATTATTTTGGCAGCGATTTTACCGTCTAATATGACGAGTGTTCAGCGTTTTAGCTTGATAGTAATTATTCTTGCTTTTATCGGGTGGGCAGGTTTTTCACGAGTTGTCAGAGGAATGGTTTTGTCTATTAAAACTCAAGATTTTGTAAAGGCTGCTGAATCTTATGGAACTCCAAAGTTAAGGATTATTACGAAACATATATTGCCTCAAACAATAAGTTACATAATAGTAGCAATTACTTTAAGTGTACCGTCGTATATTCTTTCAGAATCGGGATTAAGCTTTTTGGGGCTAGGGATTCAGCAACCTGATGCAAGTTGGGGAAATATGTTAAAAGAGGCACAAGAGTATATTAATATTGTTTCAAGACCTTGGTTATTAACTCCCGGTTTTTTAATTTTTGTTGCAGTCTTATCATTTAACTTGATTGGTGATACAATAAGAGATGTATTGGATCCAAAAAGTAAAGTGAGATAAGAGGGATATGGAGTATTTTGCAATAGATTTACAGGCAAAGACGTCGAATATTGCGTTGTGTCTAGTTCTTTCATTGGCATTAGGTTTTGCAATCGGGTTGGAACGTGAGTACGCTAATAAGTGGGCTGGATTGAGAACGCACATTTTGGTATGTGTAGGGTCTTGTATTTTTACAATTTTGTCAATTTGGGGTTTCCCTGTTTTGATGGCTGACGGTGCTACTTCAACAAGAGATTCTGCAAGAATTGCGGCACAAGTTTTGACTGGAATAGGTTTTATTGGTGGTGGAACTGTGCTAAGGCATGGGTCTGCTATATATGGACTTACAACAGCATCAACTCTTTGGGTAGCAGCTGCAATCGGTATGGCATGTGGTAGCGGAATGTATTGGTTGGCAATTGTTTCTACTGTATTTTCAGTTGCGGTACTTGTTTTTGTCCGATTTTTTGAAAAACATTTTATTTCTAAACATTTATCCAAACAAGTAAAAAGATTAAAAGTTAGTTTAACTTGTCCTGTTTCAGTTTCTGATGAAGCGTATAAAAAAATTACCGATAGTTTTTCCACAATTGTTGAAATAAATAGGAAAAAGTATGATAAAGATACTTACCAAAGTGCTATAATATTCGTGTTTGAATCAAGAGAAAGACATCCGATTCAATTTGTAAATGATATTATCAGTGAAATCAAAGAAATAAATAATGTATCGATAGTGGAATTAAATGAATAAGAAAAAACCATATCTTGAATATTTGCGAACAGTTTTGATTACAATGATTTGTGTTGTTGTAATATCTTTTTCTATTCTTATAATTGCACGATTTCATGTCAAAGAGTTTGTTTCTGAAGAAGAATATGCAATTCAAAATAATATGATTGGGTATTTGATTAGTAAATATCGACGTTTGGAAGAATTAAACCCAAAAAGTGCAGAAATAAATCTTAAAATTGGACGTTTGTATGAGATGTTAAAGTCATATGAGCAGGCTGAGGATGAATATCTTATAGCACTAAATAAACGTGGCGGGGATTACAAGGCTGCAATGTTTAAGTTGGCAGGAGTTAATGTTTTGCAAGGAGAATATGCTAATGCCGATTATGTTATGGATAAGATTCGGGATTCTGCAAAATATTCAATATTATTGGAAAAGGGACGGTACTATAAGTTATATGGCGATGTGCTTAGTGAACGTGGATTCTACGAGGATGCCATTAATAAGTATGAAAGTTCTCTGTTTTATTTGAAAAAAATCAAATCTACCTCAAGAAAAGAGGTTGAAGCTAATATGTGTTCGACTTATGTTCTGTTGGCTGATGATTATGTATCTCAAAATCGGCAAAAAAAGGCTCTTCGTTTGTTAGATGAGGCTAAGGAAAAATGTCGTATGCCTATTATGCTTTATAAATTGGCGATTTTAAGTTTGGATAAAAATCCTGAATATTCTGTTAAGCTCTTGGAAACGGTTCTACAAAAAGAGCCTTCAATAATTAATTTTGCTATTTATAAAAAGATACTTTTTTCACTAAAAATGCAATATGCATATGATAATGATGAAGTTAGAAGTAATTTGTATGATGCAAAATTGGCTAGATTGCGTTCGTATGTTACCAAGAATGTTCTTCAAGAAGGAGAACTATTATTCAATAATTTTAAGTTTGATGTTAAAAAGTTTATTGTAAAAAACGAATACGATTTTATTTATGATTTTCAGGTTGTAAACATCACAAATCAGGATATCCCAAAATTGTTTGCAGTAATTGAGTTGTATGATAAAAATGGAAATCGTATTTATGAACATAAGGAAAATGTTTTAGCAAGTTTAAAGACCTTGATGGCAGGTTCTGATCCTTTAGATGTCAAAATTGTTTTGAAATTGAAAAAAAATCTTCTTGCTAAATATGAAACTGTTTATGCAAAGTTCTATTTGTCTAAAAATCCTAAAGTAGTTAAATTGTTATATTCAGATAATGAAATTGACGTTACAAAGGGTAAAAAAAATAAGTAAAGTTGTTTAAAAAAAATAGGAAATGTGGTAAAACAGGAGTATGAGTAAACAGATAGTGGAAAAAGAGCCTTTATATTTAGATGTTTCGCCAACTCAATTAAGAAACAGAAATGAAAAGTTTCGCAAAGCCAAGTGGGTTCCGTTTTGGGTGGCTGTTGCGGATTATGTGTTTGGAAAAATGATTGAGCATCGTTTCTTTGCCCTTCGTTATAAGTGTAAAGAAAAGTATGATGAAAATTATAATCCAAATTATCCTTGTATTTTCTACGCACCTCACTGTAATTGGTGGGATGGAATTGTATGTTATAACTTGTCAAAACGAGTTTTTAATAAAAGAGTTACAATGATGATTGAGGAAATGAATAGATTCCCGTTATTTAACTATGCCGGTGCATTTCCTGTAAACAAAAAATCAGCTCAAGCTGCTATGGCTGCGTTAAAGCATTCTGTTGAGTTGTTAGTTGATGATAAAACCAGAAAAACCGCTTTGTGGATATTCCCACAAGGGATTATTCGTCCGCCTCATTATAGACCTATTGAGTTCCAAACCGGTATTGTTTATATTGCCCAAAATGTGGCGAAAAAGGTTGGTGGAGTGAATTTGGTGCCACTATCTTATGAATATTGTTTTTTGCGTGAACATAGACCTGAAGTGCTTGTTGAAGTTGGTAAGCCAATCGTTCTAACAGATAGCAAATTTGATAGGCATGAGTTCAATCGTATGTTAGAAACCAATTTTGAGGAATTGTGTGATAACCATTTTAGAGCTATTTCTCAAGGAGAAGTTGAAGATTACAAAATTATGTTTAAGCAAAAGTTGCCTTGGTATAGAGAAATTGAAAAATATTTAAAAAGTAGGGGCTTCAAGTTTAATAAAAATTCAAGTTCTTCACCTGATTAATTGTAAAGAACTGTTGCATTTTTGTAAAAAATATAGCGTTTTGTAGCATTTATTTTGCGTAAAAATACTTATTATATTTAGCAAGGTAAGGTTTTTGTATGCAAAATGTTTCAAATCAAGCTATGAATATGGTAAATACACAGTATGCTACACCTGTGACTCAGCAGACGGTAGCACAACCGTACTATCCTCAAGTTCAACAACAGCCTTCCCCTTTGCAGTCTTCAGGGGTTAATATAGTCATTTATAACCCGTCTGTAAATCCTTCAGCAGGCACGGTTGCTAATTCTAATAATAGTTATGGAATGTTACCGCAGGCTTATCCTCCTAATTATTATTTGCAACAACCTCAGTATGTCCAACCTGAACCAATTGCACAACAATCAATTGCAAATACTGCGATAAAAGATGATTCAAAGGTTTCAGAGGAAATCCCTGTTGCAACAAAACCACAAGAACCTGAGAAAGAAGAAACTCACAAAAAGGATATTGTTCAACTTACGGATGATTATGTGAGAACTTTGGAAAATTATTTAAATAACTCTAATGTAAAAATTAGGGAAATGGGTGTAAAGGAATTGATGGCAAGATTCCAAGAACATAAGTCAAGAGCTAACGATGTCGCTTTGACTAATTTGTTAAATAAAGCGTTACAAGATGGTTCTAAAGCCGTTAGATTTGTAGCTTTGGCAACACTTGATGCTGGATATGCGGAAGGTGATGCTTTAACAAAAGAAATTTTGCAAAAAATGCAATCTTCTAAAGATGTATTTGGAGAAGATGCTTTAATGGCTTCAGAAATACTTCTTAAAACTGCCGGAAATAAAGTTGAGGTCGAAGTTCCGGGACCGGCACCGGATAAAAAAGATTCAGTAAAAAATAATATGGAGAAAAAATAGATGGATGTTTCATCATTATGTTCAAAAGCAGTAGGGGCAATAACCGCGGGTCTTGTTTTGTATGATGCACACAAAAATGGTACTATTACAGCAACGAGAAATGCGAAAACTGCTGTGGCAAATCATTTGGTTGATGAGTATGTTCATACAAATAAAATTAACAAAGTAAGCACAGTAGAAGTTAATGCTAAGAAAGCTTGGTTTAGACATGTTATGGATAATAACATTTTAGAGGCTATTACTTCTGCATTTGGTTATGTAAAAGGTGTTTGCAAAAGTTTTGTTACTGATGTTATTCCGGCAGCCTTGGCAACGGGTGCGTTATTATTGAACAAAAAAGGTAGTAAGCTTTGCGGACTTGGTTTGTTGGCTTATGGAACCAAATATCTTTTATATGATGTTATGTCTATCGGTAAACGTGATTACTTAAAAGATAGTGTTTAATTTTAATAATTTCTTTAAAAATAAAAATAGCCTGTTTATACAGGCTATTTTTTGTATGTATTGTTTTATTCTAATTGAGCATTGACGGATTATACATGTGAGCCATAATTGTATTGTAAGCTAAAGGGTCTTTTTTGTAGAATACAGCTGTATTTTTGTCTTCAGGTGTGATTGAAATGTGGCGGTACCCTTTATTGTTTATTCTTCTTAACACATACTGTCCGTTTTCTTCAAACACTTTGTATTCTCCATCTTCGTTCACTTTTAAGAATGTATCGCCAACCTTGAGTCCGCCTTTGATACCTTCTTTCCAGTTGGATTCAGGAGTATCAAGTGTGATTTTCTCCATATTAACGCATGGTCTGTTCATTGTTTTAGAGTTATCAGAGTTTGCTCCCGCAGTAGTGTATAAACAAATTACTTGTGAACCTTTGTCGTCATAGCGATATGTTGCTGCAACTTGTGTGGGAACACCATTTGAATCTATTCCGTGTTGCATTGGAAGTGCAATTGTATTTCCATTTCTTAGGGCTGATAATTCTTTTTTATTTCTTAGATTACCTATTTGTGTCATTCTAACATAATATTTTTCAGCAAATGCTTTTGATTCGTCAGCTTTGTCCATATATGGGTTCATTAATACACCGTTTATCCATTCGAATGGAACAACGTTACGGTTTTGTTGAAATTCATTATTTGATTTTGTTTCGTAGCCGGAAGAACCTTCTTTATCGCCAACGAAATCAGTTGGGGACCCTGGAAGCGTTACTAACATTTTATAAACGGATTCCATTTTATCCATTGCTGGGGTTAGAATGTTTTCCAAGACTTTATCTATATTTTCTTTAGTGTGTTCAGATTTGTAGCCCTTTTTCTGTGCAATATCAAATACATCTTTTACTGCGTGTCTGAAATCTCTTGCCCCAAATGCGTCAGGGTTGAACTTTTCACCATCATAGATGCCTTTGGACAACTCAGCAATGGATTCTTTTAACGCTTTTTCGTTTGGTGTTTCATTATCTTCTTTTTTTATTGTTTTAATTTGGTTTGTTTCTTCAAGAGCTTTTAAGATTCTTGAACCCATAGCTACGGCTTTTCCGCTCAAAGAATAAACGTCGATTTCGTCTGTTGAATTTGTACGAAGTACTGTTTTTGCTGTTTCTCTATGTGCAGAATTTGTAAAATCAGAGTGGAATAGCCCCATGTCGAGTGCAAAAATATGTAAAACTCTGGGTTTATCGTGGTTGCCAACAAATGTATAAGAATTTGCTATACTATCATCCGGATATTGGAATAAAAATCCGTGGCATTTTTCACCCCAACCTTTGGTTAGTTTGTCTTTAAATTCTTGAATGTTGTTAAAGTTGTCTTCTCTGCCTGTTTCAGCACTAAGTGCAAATAAGTTTTTCAACATTGAGTAGAAGAACATATAGTTTGCAGTATTGTTTAGGCCGCTCTTTTCTATGAATTTTGATTCAGCATGAACATCATTTTTGAATACACCATTTCTACTTTTTACAACTTCTTGGAAATCGGTTATTTCTGCTGTTGTGTAAGCGTGTTTGTTTTGGGCTTTGACTGTATCGTTGAATCGTTTCCAAAAATCGCTTATTTGGTGTAGTAACCTTTCGTCGCTGTCATTGCCTGTTCTTATTGCATCAATGTTTCCGATGTCTTTTGCCGCATCTATTCTCCAACCTAAGCCGGATTCTGTTTTGTCCATCATAGCTTCAGCTAATCTAAGACCATTTATAGACATTCTTGAAACTCTTTTTTGTAAAGTTCTGCTAAGTTTAATTACTTCGCTGTTTTCATCTGCTTTTTCATCTTCTTCGCCAGGTTTAATGCCAACATTGTTTTGTTTTTCAATTTCTTTTAATAATTTTGTAACCCCTTTGTCGAGTTTATTTACAAATGTTGCTGCTTCGTCCTTTGGTGAACCGTCAGCACCGATTGTTTTTAGAGAAATTTTTCTTAATGCATCTTCATCATATAATATTTGACCGCTCTTTTTGTCAAATTCAACATGAGCATCAGGGTCTAACCCTTTAACCATTGCAAATTTTATGATTTCCGGAAGAATTAGTGGCATAACATATTTTCCAAATTCTGTTATGTCTTCATTTCTTTCGATGTTGAATATTCGTCTGTCTTTATCTGAACCTTCTGGAACGTTTGCATTATCGTAATCTTGGTTTAATTCTTCATTTAGGTTAACTATGATTTCTTTGGCAAAGTCAGTTATTTTTCCTGCTAATAAGTTGTCCATATCTTGATATGGTCCTGCGTAGTCTGGATCAATATTTTCAGGGTCTTTAGACTGTTTTGCAAATATTTCAAGTCTGGTTTGATTTAATTCGAGTTCATTGGTTGCTCTTTTAGAAATAAATGGAGATGCAATTACACCGTTTAAATCAGGTGCAAATTCAATTGACTCAAGCGGAAAATCCATAATTCTTTGTTTTAAGTAACCTGTTACCCAATGATCTTCTTCGAATGAATCTTTTTTGTTTCGTTCGAGGTTGTAATTTCGATTGAGTACATTTGAAATTACAGTTTCAGTCATAACTTCTTCAGCTTTTTTGGGTAATGCACCTTTTTCAACAGCTTGGTGTATTAGTTTTTTATAGCCTTCAGTTGTATGATTATGAGTGTTGTTTAAAGTATTTGCGATGTATTCCAATTGTGTGTCTGCAACTAACTTAGTCCAGTACTTGCCTGCTCCTAATGTAAAATCTTGAACTTGGTACACTGCTTTTTGCATTTTTGCTTTTTCGTGTTCTTTGTCTTCGATATTTTCGAATCTGTCAAGCAACAAGTTATCAGTATTACCAATATAGAAACTTAACTTGGCAATATCCATATTCCCATCCCAAAGATCGAATCCGCCTTTATCTTTTGTTGTTATTCGATAATTAGGGAAGGTAAGCAGTGATTCAATCATTCCTCTGTTTTGGAATGAACGTTTGTTTTCAGGAGTAGATTTTAGTGTTTTTATTAGTTTTGAGGCATAATCTTTTGGATTGATTTCGAATGATAACAATTGAGTTGTGTCGTCATGTCCGGTTATTTCATAAGGATTTTTTGTGTTGGTTATGGAATATCTTGTGAGTAATTCGGAACTGTTGTCTAATTCTTTTTGTGTTACCAGTCGTTTGTCATAAAGTTGTAGGTAGCTTGTTTTAGATGAATCATATTCTCTATTCTTTTCGTATGAAAGCATTCCGTCTTTTTCAACAAGATTAACAGGTGCATTAACAAGTCGGAATCTGAAATTTTCTCTAGCTTTTTCTTTTCTTGGAATTGCACCTAATTTAAAATCACCGCTAAGAATGCCGGAAGCTTTAAACCAGTGGAAAAATGGAGATTGTTCACCGTGTTTAAGTAAGTTTTTGAATAATACCCCTTGTAATCCTTGGTTTACAAAGGCACCGTCAGCGATAAAGTTCATTCCGTGTTTGAACAATTCTTTTTGCAATGTTTTGAAATCACGAAGCGAACCTAAAGTGTTTGCAACTTGGTAAGGGTTTTCTGTCCAATAGAGGTGAGATGATACTTCATCTTTAGTAAATGGTGTTCCGACAAGCTTTGTATAGCCTTCTCTTTCCCAAACACCTAACATTTGAGCTATGCCGGCAAAGTTTCCGCCAAGCTTATTTGCATGTGTGCGGATTCCGTTTGTTGCACGAGTGCGGGCATTTTCATCAAATTTAATTTCATATGTGCCTTTATGTCCGTACTCAAATTTATATCCGGGTAAAATGTCGGGCATAACTTGTTTTGTTAATCCATTGTCTGTAATGACATTGCGATTAGGATGTAAAATTGTAAAATGTTTGTCCGCTTTTTTTGAAAGTGGATTTGTTACCGTTCCTGAATCTATTTTGTATATTTTTTGTGAAGGATTATCTTTCGGCGATAATACATATCTATATCCGACAACACTGCTGTCGTCGGTAAATAGTTCAGTATTTCGAATTTGTATGCCGTTTGGTGTTAAGTTTTTAACTATAACTTCATCATCATCCGGATTTGGAACCCATTCACCATTTTTATCGACAAAGCTGCGAAATTCTATTTTTGCATCAAATCTGTTGTTATCATATGGAATGTAGAACTTATGACGTTTAAAACCTGTATCGGTTGTAAAAGCCGTATGTCCTTTGAATGCGATTTTATTATTTTTGTTGTTTAATCCGTTGTTTATTGCTGATGTTTTCACACAATACTCCTTCGCACATGTTCTTTTGACATAGAAAAGACTCCTAAAGTTCTTTTTTTGCGTGCCAAATCTTTCAATTTAACAAAAATTTACAAATATTAAACTGATTGTAAATTTATTTTTAAATATATGTAAAATAATGATACCCTACAAATATTTTTGGTAGAATATTGTGTAACGGAATTTAAATTTGGGAAGTAGAGATGAAAGAACGAGTTGTTCTATTATTAATAATAGCATCATTATGGGTGTTTTTGTTTATTTTTCAAAACTACATGCCTACGTTTTGGGCATTGGTATTTTTGTGTTCATTTATGTTTGTTTATGCGATTTATATGCAAATTGCATTTAAACACCAAAAACGTAAATTGCGTAAGAAACCTAAAGAAATTAATTATGACTACAAACCTTTTGTAACCATAATGATTCCATCTCATAATGAGCAATTTGTAATAGAAAAAACAGTCGAAAATATTTTGGAACTTGATTATCCAAATTTTGAAGTTATAGTCATAGATGACCGTAGTGATGATGATACCGGTAAGGTAGTAAAAGAATTAGAGCAAAAGTATGAAAAAGTTACTGCGATGATTCGTTCAAAAGATGCTTTCCCCGGAAAGTCAGCTGTTTTGAATGATGCTTTGCTTTTAGCGAAAGGTGAAGCTATATTGGTTTTTGATTCTGACGCAAGGGTTGAAAAAGATTTTCTATCCAAGCTTGTTCCTTCATTAGAGCCAAAAGATGTTGGGGCGGTGCAAGCAAGAAAAATTATCTCTAATGCTGATTATAACTTCTTAACTGAATGTCAAAACAATGAATATGCCCTAGATACACATTTGCAGGTCGGAAGAGATGCTGTAAAAGGTGCGGTTGAACTTCGTGGAAATGGTGAATTGTTGAAACGAGAAGCGTTGGAAGATATTGGTGGGTGGAATAATTATACAATCACTGATGATTTGGACATGTCCACTCGTATGCAAATAAAAGGATGGGACGTTCGTTTTTGTCCTGATGTTAAAGTCTATGAAGAAGGTATTACTAAGTTTTTACCGTTACTTCGCCAAAGAAGACGTTGGGTAGAAGGTTCAATCAGACGTTATTTGGAAAATTTTACGGATGTTTTATTTTCAAAAGATATGTCTTTGCGTGTCAGCCTTGATATGACTGCATATATTACAGAGGTAATAATGCCTGTATGGATGATGTCAGAAATTTGTTTTCAGGCGTTTCGTGTTATTAAAGGGTATGAAAACAACATTCTATCCTCATTGGTTGTGTTGTTAAGCATTGGTATTTGTTTTTGGTTAGTTACCAGTTATAGTATTAGGAAATATAATAAAAAAACGAGATTTAAAAGTGTAGTACAGGCTGTTGGAACCAGTGCTTATTTGATTGTTGTTTGGTTCCCATTGGCAATGTTCATTGTTTATAAAATTATTTTTATGAAAAAAACTATGAACTGGGGCAAAACCGCACATGGTGGTGAAATTGTACAACAGGAAATCTTGACTTAGTTTATAGGCTTAAAATATATAAAGGATTCAAAAATGGCAAATTCGTTAAATCAGAATATTAAACCTTCAACACTTAGAGTTAATGAGAAAGGAAATTTGGAGATTGGAGGTTGTGATTTAACAGAGCTTGCAGATAAATATTCCACACCATTGTATGTTATGGATGAAGCAACTTTAAGAGGCATAATGCGTAATTATAAAGATGCATTCAAGGCTTATCCAAATGTTAACATGATGTATGCCTCAAAAGCACTTATGACAAAGGCGATAGCTAAAATAGCCGCTGATGAAGGATTTGGGTTTGATGTTGTTTCCGGTGGCGAAATTTATACTGTTTATAGTGCGGGCGTTGATATGTCTAAAACTATGTTTAACGGGAATAATAAGTCTGTTGAAGAAATAAATATGGCCATAGATTATGGTGTAGGACGTTTTTCCGTTGATAATTTTTTAGAACTCTCATTGTTAAATGAGATTGCTAAGTCAAAGGGGAAAGTTGTTGATATTTTATTGCGTATTACCCCGGGAATTGAATGTCATACTCATGAATATATTCAAACAGGACATTTAGATAGCAAGTTTGGATTTGACTTAACTCAGTTAGATGAAGCAATTGATTTAATTGTTGATGAGTATAAGAATATTAATTTAAAAGGTTTGCATGCTCATATTGGTTCACAGATATTTGAACTTCAAGTTTATTATGATGAAGTCGGTGTTATTTATAAAGAAATGAAACGAATCAAGGATAAGTATGGTATTGAATTGTCTGAAATTAATCTTGGTGGCGGTTTAGGAATTAAATATACAGATAATGATGTTCCGCCTTCAACATATGAAATAGCTGAAGTTATTATTTCTTCTGTAAAAAAACATGTCGCAGAATTGAATTTGCATGAACCCAAAATTTATATAGAACCGGGAAGAAGTATTGTTGGAACTGCGGGAGTAACTTTGTATACAGTTGGAAGTTCAAAACAAGTCCCGCAAGGAAGGAAATATGTGGCAGTAGATGGTGGAATGGCTGATAACCCTAGACCGTCAATGTATCAAGCTGTTTATTGTGCGGATGTAGCAAATAAACCGTTAGAAACGGATAAAGAAGTGGTGACTATTTCCGGACGTTTTTGTGAATCAGGAGATATTTTAATTAAAAACATAGAGTTGCCAAAACTTGAAGAAGGCGATGTAATCTGCGTTTACAATACAGGTGCTTATGGTTATTCTATGTCTAGCAATTATAATCGTGTATTAAAACCCGCAATGGTACTTGTAAATAATTCACAATCTGATATTATTGTAGAGAGAGAGTCTTATGAACATTTAGTATCTCTCGATTGTGTTCCGGATAGATTAAAATAGGCGGTAAAATTGGATAATATTTTATCATTTGTGCTTTCACAATTTAATTCAATGGATTTTCATCCTAAAAATATAGCGGAGATATTTATACTTGTCGCTGCGATGTTTTTTGGGTATAGAAAATACATAAAAGGAACTCATAGTGAAAAATTTATTAAAGGTATTTTTATTTTAATTTTAATTTGGGTTTTTGCCGAGATTTTGATTAAAATTGACTTGCAAATAATCGGTGTTTTCTTGAGAACTTTGGTGATGATTATTTCTTTTTCTTTGGTTGTTATATTTCAACCGGAATTAAGGAGATTTTTAGGCTATTTAGGGCAAGGCGGATTTTTTGCTAAGTATTTCAATAAAAAGAACGTAGATGAAGAAGACTTTAACGTAGTTCATGAATTATTAGAGAGTGTTAAGTATCTTAGAAAAACGAGAACAGGTGCGTTAATTGTTATTGAAAAAGATGAGGATGAAAATATTTATCCTGATGTAGGGACAAAACTTAATGCTGATGTTAGTCAAGAACTTTTATTAACTATTTTCCATCCTAATACTCCATTGCATGATGGTGCTGTTGTGGTGAGAGATAATAAAATTATTTCTGCCGGTGTGTTGTTGCCGCTTACAGAAGATCCCAAACTAAGTTGGAAATATGGCACTCGACATAGAGCTGCGATTGGAATGAGTGAAGTTTCAGATGCAGCTTGTTTGGTTGTGTCTGAAGAAACTGGTGAAGTTTCACTTTCTATGGGTGGAGTTTTGAAAAAATATGAAGATTTGAGTCTTTTGAAACAGGACTTGGAAAAAATTCTTGGATATGCTCAAGATATTGTTGAAGAGAAAACTGTATTTAATTTTATAAAAGTTCGTTCACACAAGTTAGAGTCAAAAAAATAGGTGAATTATGAATGCAATAGATAAATATATGAAAGAACGTTTGTCAGCGGTAATAAGAACTGATGATAGCGAGTATTCTTTGCAAATAGCACAAGCATTGATTGCTGGTGGTGTTTCGATAATTGAAATTACTGTCGAAGACCCTAAAATGTATTCGGTTGTTAAAACATTATGTGATACAACTGATGCAATGATTGTTGCTGGCGGTGTGATTACTGCCAGACAAGCCAATGAAGTTATAAAGGCAGGTGCTAAAGCTATTGTGTCCCCAATATTTCAACCGAATTTAGTTAGATTGTGTCAGGCTAAAAAAATTCCTGTTATAACAACTGCAACTACCCCAAATGAAGCATATCAAGCTTGGAAAGCTCGAGTTCCGTTGATTAAAATATTTCCATCGCAGCAGATGGGCGGACCTGTTTATATTCAGGATTTATTAAGACCAATGCCATTTTTAAACATTATTGCAACTGGTAATGTTATGTTGGAAGATATGGCTGAATATTTGAAAGCAGGTGCTGTTGCTGTAACAATCGGTCGTGATTTTTGGCAAAACTCAACAATGGAAGAAATTACAACAAAAGCTAGAGCTGCAGTTTCCTCTGTGAAAACTTTGAATTAGTCGAGAATTAATAAATATTTACCAATTCACGAACTTTGTTGATAACCTTTTGTGCTTCAATTTGTGCCTTTTTAGAACCTTCACGAATGATATCATCCACCATATCTGGATTGTTTGTGTATTCTACACGTTTTTCTCTGATAGGTGCAAATTTTTCATTAATGATTTTTGCTAAGTTGCGTTTGCAGTCTGCACAGCCTCTTGTACCTGCTGCACATTCAGCGGCACAGCATTTTGTTTCTTCTTCTGAAGCAAAAATTTGATAATATTTGAAAGCTACTTCGCATTGTTCAGGATGCCCTTTATCGTCTTTACGAACACGGCTTCTATCTGTTATGCATTTCATTATTTTTTTAGTTGTATCTTCTTCAGTGTCAGAAATTTTAATATCATTGTTAAATGATTTACCCATTTTTTGCCCATCAACACCGCAAAGCAAAGGCACTTGTGTAAGTTTTGGCATAGGTTCTTTCATAAAGTCAGTATTATAAATATTGTTGAATCTTCTTGCAATATCTCTTGTAATTTCAAGGTGTGCAAGTTGGTCGTGTCCAACAGGTACAACGTCAGCGTTAAACGTCAAAATGTCTGCACTCATTAACACCGGATATCCTAATAAACCATATGAAATCGTGTCGGTTTTAGCACCGGAGCCATCTCCACGAATTATTTTTGTCATATCTTTTAACGTTGGGTCACGTTCTACCCAGTTTTGAGGTGTAATCATACTCAAATAAATATGCAGTTCTGCTGTTTGTGGCAACATTGATTGAACGTAAATAGTTGATTTATCAGGATCTAATCCTGACGCCAACCAATCAGTTACAACTTCTCGTGTATCATTTTTAAGGTTTTCAGTTTTATCGTATTTTGTAGTCAAAGCATGCCAATCAGCAGCGAAAAAGTAACAATCGTATTCATCTTGTAGTTCAACCCAATTTGTCAAAACACCCATATAGTGACCTAGGTGGAGTTTTCCGGTTGTTCTCATTCCTGATACGATTTTTTTCTTTTCCATTTTTCTACCTCTTTAAATCTTCACTTTATAAAGTATCATAAACCGTTTGACATTGAAAGTCGTATAATTTATATTAAAAGTAAGAATAATTGTAAAGTGAGGTGTCTATGAATAAACGTTGGTACGATGCAGATGCGACAGTAGGTTTGGCTGTTAGTCTTTTGAGAAATTCAGATGAATTGACTCGTAAAAATTGTGCTTCGTTTATTATCAAAGAAGCTCAAGATAAAGGCGTTGTGATTAAGAATAATCTTCTTTCAGCTTTTGATTATGCCCTTCGTCGTTGGTATGATGAAGAAGAAACTATCTTTGAAGCAATGGAGTATTTGCGTATATCTCCTGTTGAAGTTCAAAAAGAACTAGCTTTTGATATTATTGAATATCTTGAAGTGTCTGCTGTTTAGGGGGGGGTATGAAAAAGAAAGCTTTTTCTATTGCTGAAGCATTTATTACTTTGGCTATTGTAGGTGTTGCAATTGGTATGGCCGCACCGCTTGTGTCAAAGCAAATGAAAAATGCTAATTTAACCAATGCTGAAATCCTTTTTATTAAGGATAAACTTGATAAAATGTCCGGTGGAATTATGTTTTTTGAAAATGCTTGCCCTCGGGGCTGGACTGATATGTCTTCTTCTTATGCAGGAAGATATGTGCGTATTGCTGGTAAGTATAATATTTGTGATAAACAAGGTGAAAGTGCTAGTGGAAGTTGTGTGTCTGCGGAGAGGGAGGATGTTTCATTAGCAGCTGGAACGTTGCAAGGTGAAGCGACAAGACGGGTTTGGGGTGTTTTACCCGGAAATGATGCTAATGTTGTACCAAATGGTGGTTTTCCTGTTACGATTAAGCCAAATTTAAATACCTATGATAGACGCAATATTACATATGTCGAAACTTTAGAAAACTATAATCTGTTAGGTGGTGCTTTTGGTTATTTAGAGCAGGCTAATGCGACTCAATTTGGATTCGCAGATGATTATACATCAAGATATTGGCCTACTACCACTAATCCAATCTTCAATCATTATTATGTTCACGGTGTGGGGACATATCCATTGAGTAAATATGTTACTTATCTTGAACCAGCGGATTTAAGTGATACAAATTCAACTCATTATACAACTATTTCGTATCTAAATTCCTTCGATAATGCAAGACAGGTGTATGTGTCGGATGAAAATCGTCCCAAAACGGTTGTATTGAAAGCTTGTAAAATGCCGTAAGTTTTGATAAATTCCTACGAATAAATGTTAAAAAATAAATTGGTTGTTTTATAATAAGAATATGAAAGCCATCAAGTTATTAATAACATTATTCATATTTTTTGCGATGTCGTTGCCATCTTATGCAATTAAGATTGGGCTTGTTGATGGTGTGCCTTTTACTTATGTCGGTACTTCTACTGAAGGTTATATTATCGATACACGCACAAACAAATCAATATATAGAATAAAAGATATGCAACCGTACAAGTTTCGTGCTAAAGGTTGTCAAATTGTGATAGAAGTCGGAAATAAAGAATATTCTTTGGGGTCTGATTGGATTCAAGTTCAACCACAAAATGACGGTTTTTGTTGTGTTAAAAAACGTTGGTATAGAGGGGAGTTAGTCCTTAGAAATATAAATGGAAAATTGGTTGTTATAAACAACATCAATATAGAAGATTATTTGAGAGGAGTTGTTCCTTCTGAAATGCCTTCAAAATGGAACATAGAAGCTCATAAAGCTCAAGCTATCGCAGCTAGAAGTTATGCTGTGGCTAATCTTGGAAAAAGAGCGGCTAGAGGATATGATTTGAAAGATACTCCTGAAGATCAGGCTTACGGTGGTGCGTCAAGTGAAACTGACAGGACTAACAAAGCTTGTTCTGACACTTTTGGTATAGTCATAACATATGACAAAAAAGTTGTTCCTGCTTATTATTCTGCTAGTGCCGGCGGACATACCGTTAATTCAGGCGATGTTTGGATGAAAAATTTACCGTATATTCGAGCTGTTCCTTCTTTTGATGGGAATGTGAAAAAAAATGGTCATGGTGTCGGCATGAGTCAACACGGTGCCAACAATTTAGCCGGTAAAGGCTATAGTGCCTACCAAATATTAACTTATTTTTACAATAATGTTAAGTTTGGTAAACTGCATCCCGATTGGATTATATAATTAAAAGCCTTGTCTGTATTGGTTTGTGGCGATGAATGGTTTTAACCCCGCTGATAATGTGCTTTTTTATGCAAAAAAGTACTTGTCAACTTCTGAAAAATAAGTATAATCATAATGTTATTAAAAAGGAGGTTCTTATGAACAAAGAAGAATTAGTAAAAGAAGTGGCTAAATCAGCTAAAGTTTCACAAAAAGCTGCATCCGATGTAATTTCTGCAACATTGGAAACTATTGAAAAAACTGTATCTAAAGGTAAAAAAGTTACTTTGGTTGGCTTTGGAACATTTGAAGCTAGAAAAAGAGCTGCAAGAAATGGTCGCAACCCACAAACCGGTGCTACTATTAAAATTGCTGCTAAAACTGTTCCTGCATTTTCAGCTGGTAAAAAATTCAAAGAACTTGTTAAATAGTTTTTTGAGTGCAGATTTTAACACCCGCAATTTTATTTGCGGGTGTTTTGTTTTATTAAATTTCTTCGCTATTATACAAAGGCGGAGTTTTTAACGGTTTTATCGCTTCTTTGCATTTTAAACGAAGTTGATTGAAAGATTCATTGTTTTCGTTATTTGGATTTGCTTTTATTGCGGAATCTAACATTCCATCTAATTGGTTCAAGAAATCAACAGTTTGTGCTACGGCATTAAACAAATCACCTTCATATTTAATGGAGCCAACTTCTTTCAATAAGGTACAAACTTTTTCCCAGTTCTCATTGTAATTGTCTGATTTTTCATTTAGAGATGCCCACTTATTTACCAAGACAAATGCCGTTGGGTTGAGTGTAATTTGAGGGATTCTTGTTAACATTTTTTCAACTCTATCGTTATAATTTATAAAATCTTTTCTAAGAGTATTATAAATGTTATATTTTAGGTGATTATCGTTATTATTGTGAAGTTTTTGTTGTGCTAATAATGATAATCTAGCTTGAAGTAGTGTTCTAACTCTTTTAGCCCGTTTAATTATTGCTTTTTCTTCTCTGAGTTGTTCTGCAACATTTCTAAGTTTTGTGATATAATTGAAAGCCTTTGCCTCATAATTGTTTCGAAATTTCTTTTCTTCTTTTTTAATGAGGTTTATTACCTTTTCTCTTTTTTCTCGGATTTCGTCAAGATCTTTATTTAAAATGTGGCCAAACTTTGTTTCAATTGCGTCAATGATTTCATCATTGAGGTTTGATTCATTAATTTCTTCTGGCTTGAAATACAAGAATTTATTGAGAATATCTCCTAGTTCTTTGTTGATAATAGCTAAATCATCATCTGATTGAGTGGTGTCTGTATAAATTGGTAGCATATTTTTATCATCTGTACCAGGATTAGCTGCAATGCCTGCCACTAAACCCGCAATATCAGTAACTGATGCTTTTTCGAATCTATTATCTAAAATAGCATTTATAATAGGAATTTGTGGTTTGCCTTTGAGATTATTAGCCATTTCTCCTTTTGGAGTTGTTGTGTAACCATTTTGAACAGATTTTATAAATCCATATTCATTAAGTAAGGTTGTGTAATCTTTAAACTCTCTCATATGTTGTTTGAGTTTAGCAGCTCTATCTTCTTTAGGCACTTCGCTTACACTAAAGGACTTAGCCAGAATTGGTTCCATGTCTTGAGGCGTATTTAATGCTGAATAAAATCCTGTAACCATTGAAGCATCTACTTTTAACGCACTTTTGATAGGCGTTGGGTCGGATTCTATTAGCTTTTCGAATTGAGCTTCTTTTTCTGGCGAATCGTTTATCAAATAAACGTATCCTATTTTGTCTATGCCACGTCGACCTGCCCTGCCAGCCATTTGGTGAAATTCGTTTGCACTAAGTGGTCTTAATACATCTATTTTCGAACCAATAGAGGTGATAGATCCGTTAGGTTTTTGATAATCAGTCATAATGACCGAACGAGCTGGCATGTTTATGCCCGCAGCTAGTGTTTCTGTAGCATACGCAACTTTTACTAGTTTTTTGTTGAATAGTTCTTCAACCAATTGTTTTTGCATTGGTAAAATTGCGGCTGAGTGGATTGCATATCCTTTCAGTAATGCTTCTTCATTTAGGTTTGTTGAATAAAACCCGTACTCTTTTCTGTATTTATTTAATGTTTGGTGGATTTCGTATTGTTCTTTTTTTGTTGTTAAAACTTTTCCTCGTTGAGCTGATGTTTTAAGTAACTCTTCGGAATATTTTTTACTAAAAACAAACGCAATAGCTGGTAACTTGTCTTTTTCTTTAAGTTCATCTATAAGCTTTGTGATATGAACCGGATTGCGTTTTGTTGGATTTATAGTTCCAACAACACGTCCCATCATTGAACGACCTTTTTCTGATTTTTTGTCAGTAAGCTTAATCAATAAAGAATGAGAATTGTCTTCAGGTATATTAAAAGCTTCATCTAAGAATGTTTGTATTTCTTCAATGGGTACTGATTTTTGATTATATTCGTCACGAAGAATTTCTATAACTCTTTTTCTTCCTTTGTTTGAAGGTTTAGAACCCATTTGGACAGCTAGTTCGTTTAGTGCTTTTATTTGAGTATCTGACATTTTATTGTTGTAATACTCTTTTGTGAGGTGTTTCATATTTAAGTTAGCTTGGTGTCTAGGTCTGTTTGACGCTTTTTCTTCTGGGTTATAAATTCTAAATTCAAGTGGTACGTGTCTATTTTCAGGTGGAACATTTACTAAGTCGGTTGGTTTTCCTTTTGTTCCATTTATCCAACTGGAGATTTTTTTATTGTTTCCAACTGTTGCAGAAAGTGCTAAAATTTGTACCTGTTGGGGCGAGTACATTATACTTTCTTCCCAAACACTGCCTCTGTCGGGATCTCCCATATAATGAAATTCGTCAAATACCACTGTTTTTAAGTTTTTAAGTAAATTATTCTTTTTACCAAAATAGTCAGATGTTACCATGTTTCGGTAAATTTCAGTAGTCATTATGATAATTGGTGCTTGGGTATTTTCCTTTCTATCACCGGTCATAATCCCTACATTTTCTTTACCGAACAGTTTTTTTAGGTCGTTATATTTTTGGTTACTTAGTGCTTTTAATGGGGTTGTGTAAAAGGTCTTTTTACCGTCATTAAAATTCTTTTTTACTGCAAAATGTGCAATTGCAGTTTTCCCTGTTCCTGTCGGTGCTGTAACTATTGTGTTATTGCCTTTAAGGATTGATAGTGCAGCTTCTACCTGATATTTATCCGGTGGGCAATTTTCAGGTAATAAAAAATCTTGAGGTGGTAGAGAGATTTGAGAACGTCCAAAGCTTAGGCTTTTATAAACCTCAAATCCAGGTAATGTCATATTATTTGTAGTATTTTGATTTTTAATTTTTTCTTTTTTAGCTTGTATGGGGGAAGCTGATATTAAATTGAAATTGATGTTATTTATTTTTATATTCATGTTCGACTCCTTGTTTTTTATAATGTTTGAACAGGAAAATATTGGTTAATATATTGGTGTAAATTTTACATTAGTTAATAAAAAGTTACTTATTGATAAAAAATGATACTTGTAAAAATTTTTTTGGTAAACTAAACATGTGTAGGAAAGTAGAGTATGACACTAAATATAGATATATCACTAAGTACAATATTTATGCTCATTGGATTCACAGTTTCCATGTACTCTTGCGTTTTCAATGATGTTATTCAAACTTTAGGTACGTTTTTAAGTGCAAATAAAGATAAACCCGTCTGGATGATTTGGCTTTTTTCAACTGCTGTATTAGCTGTAACCTTAACGGTTGGTTGGATTGTTAATGATGGTGATATGGCATTTGGACGTTTGGAACGAATACCGTTTCCTGAAACATTTTACTGGTGGCAGGTTGTTCCGCCTATTGTGTTGGTTTTCTTAACGAGATTTGGAATCCCTGTATCAACTACGTTCTTGATTTTAAGTGTATTTTCATCGAGTGCTGTTGTCGGGATGATTTTGACTAAGTCTTTGTATGGTTATTTCATCGCATTTGTATCATCTTTTATTTTGTATGTTATCATAGCACGTCCGATAGAGCGTGTCTTTTTACTTAAAAAAATGGTACATGTAAAGGCTTGGACTATTGCAAAGTGGTGTGCAACAGCGTTTTTATGGTCATCTTGGATTATGCAAGATGCCGCAAACTTGTTTGTTTATTTGCCTAGAAAAGCATCATTGTTACAGTTAATTTTAGTTATAATTGGATTTTCTATCTTCTTATGGATGGTTGCGTATCGACGTGGTGGAGAGATTCAAAATATATTAAAAATTAAAACCAATACTCAGGATATGCGTTCGGCAACTATTATAGATTTGGTTTATACTGCGATTCTGTTGTATTTCCAAACATTGAATAATGTACCTATGTCTACGACTTGGGTGTTTATTGGGTTATTGGCAGGTAGAGAAATGGCGATGTATCATAGGTTAAGATTTGAATCGCCAAAGAAAATGTACAAACACGTTGCAAAAGACTTAACTAAAACCATTATTGGTTTGGTGGTTTCCATAGTTATTGTTCAATTGTTGGTTAATTTTGATATAATAAAGAATACAGTTTTGCATTTCTTTAGTTTATAAAAATGAAAAGAATTAATTTATTAGATAAACATACAATAAATCAAATTGCGGCGGGAGAGGTAATTGAACGTCCATCTTCGGTTGTTAAGGAATTGGTAGAAAATTCTATTGATGCAGGGGCAACAAAGATAGAAATTTCTATCAGCAATGATTGTCGAAATATCAGAGTTGCTGATAATGGTTCAGGAATACATCCTGATGACATTGAATTGGCATTTGTAAAACATGCTACAAGCAAAATTCAGAATGATAAGGACTTGTATGATGTTCATTCGCTTGGTTTTCGAGGTGAAGCTTTAGCTAGTATAATTTCAGTTGCTAAAGTTAGTGCAACTTCAAGAACAAGTGAGTTTGATTATGGGTATAAGGTTGATTGTGAAAAATCAGAAGTCCAAAAAACTCAAACGGGTTGTGCAATTGGAACGGTTATGGACGTAAAAGATTTATTCTATAATTTGCCTGTTCGATTGAAGTTTTTGAAAAATCCTACAACTGAGTTTAGCTATATTGCAGAAATTTCACAGTTAATTGCATTATCAAATCCTTCTGTGTCAATTGTGTTGAAAAATAACAATTCTGAGTATTTTCGCACTTCCGGTTCAGGTGATTTAAAAACTGTAATTTGTGAAATTTATACTAATTCTTTTTTGGACAAATTAAGAGTTATAAACAAGACAGATTTGTTATCAGATTTAAAAATCAGTGGATTTGCAGCGACCCCTGATTTTACCCGTTCTTCAAAAAAATCAATAATAACATTTATCAATGGAAGAGTCGTGAAGTGTCAGGTTTTGAGTAAAGCTATTGAAACGGCTTATAAATCGATGTTGCCGATTAAACGTTATCCTTTTGTTGTGATGAATTTGGAAGTTCCGACATCTGATGTTGATATAAATGTTCATCCTCAGAAAAAAGAGGTTCGGTATAAATCTACAAATCAAATTTTTCAGTTTGTCATGAGTGCTGTTGCTTCGGCTATTGCAGCAAAGCTTGATTTTTCGGATTCGACATCGGAGAATAAAGTTGTTCAGCTTTTTTCAACAAATAAATCCACAGAAATGGACGATGTTGTTTATGTGTCTGATGAACATATCAATCAAGCATCCTTTATTGAATCAGTAGAAAATTTTGTTCCGTCTGGTGTTTCGCCTGTAGTTGAGCCTTTAGAACAGCAAAAATTAGAAGTTGTTAGTGTTTTACCAAAGAAAAAAGATTATAAAATAATTGGGCAATATCAAAATACATATATTCTTATTGAATATGAAGACGGTTTTGAAATTGTTGATCAGCATATAGCCGATGAAAGATACAGATTTGAGCAACTCATGTCAGAAAACTACTCAGAATCACAAGTTTTATTATTTTCAGATATTATACCGGTTGAAAGTAATGAAAAAGAGTTGCTCTTAGAAAAGCTTGCAGAACTTGAAAAAATAGGTTATGAGATAAATTTTATCAATGAGAAAGAACTTATTTTCAAAAAAATTCCTCAAGTTGTCGCACATGTACCGGTTAAAGATTTGTATGAAGATATAATTAAAACGTTAAATGATTCTTCATCAAGAAGCTTTTATGAAAATATGCTAACCAGTATTTCTTGTAAGGCATCTGTGAAAGCCGGTCAGGAGTTAAATATGTGGCAGATGGAAGAGTTGATTGCTCGTTGGAAAACAACCCAAAATCCACATACTTGTCCTCATGGTCGACCAATATTTAAGAAATTTACACATAACGAAATTGCGAACTTTTTTATGCGAAATGAATAGTTAAAAAGCTTATTCAAGTAACATTCTTGCACTGTATCCGTTTTCAATCAAGTTTTCAGCAATGTTTTGTGCTGTTTGGTGGTTAACAAAAGAACCAACTTGAATGACATAATAATTGCCAAGATTTTTTATGAAAGGAGAAGTGGCTAAACCTGATTTAATCAATGCATCTTGAACCTTTATTGCTTGGTCAAAATCTGTGTACTTCCCAACATAGACTTTTGCCATTTTAGTAGACTTTTGAACTTTTACAGGCGGCTGAGATTGTGCTTTTACATCAGATTCTCTTTTGTATTCAGGAGATGCTAATTTAGGTTTTGCAATTTGTTCCGGAATCATTGGGTCTTCATCATTTTGAATTTCAATTTCTTCGTTATCAATTTGCTTTGCAATAGCTTCTTCTTTCATCTTTTTTAGCTGTTCGAATAAATCTGAATTTGATGACTCATCAGAAATTCTTCCCTCTGTTGGTGCCAAGTCATCTTGCTGTATATCTTTTAGCCTGCTATCTATATCTTGGTGAACAGTATCAGATGTTGTAGTTTGTGATTCTTCAGACGGAACATCTACATCTATATTTGGTGTTAGTGCGGTTGCTAAATATACCAAAATTAATAACGTAGCAAAAAATGTTGTTAAAAAAATATATAAAAGTTTATTTTGTTGTGATTTTTTCTTGTTATCAACAGAAGGCATTAGACTACTCCTCTTACTTTTGTTGTTGCCAAATAAATATCTTTAACTTCCGCACTATATGCTTCCAGTACTTCGTTTGCAAATTTTTCAATGTCACAAATGTTTAAGTCACTACTTAGTCCGGATGTTTTAACAGGTGTATTGTTAGTAATTATATTTAACGCAGTATGGATAAGTACTGATGTTGGTGATTTTGTTGCAATTGAAACTGATAACTTGCCATTTCCAACGAATAAATCATCTCCGCTTCGAATTAATGTTTTACCATATTTTGTTTCTAGTTGTTCTTTAATAATTGTTACTAAAAGTCTTTGCATGTAAACACCTTGAACCAAATCTGTATTGAAAATTTCACAAATAAAGTGGAGCATTTTTTCACTATAAATTGGCTCGTTATTAACAACATCCTCAATATCAACCATTTTACTAAGGTCAACATCGCAAGGTCCAATAAAAGATATAATCGCATCACCCATAATTTCATAGTTCTTGTATATGAAATGGGGACTAAGTTGTGTTCCGTCGTATTTAATTTTTGTCGAAATAAATTTTGTTTTCATTAGTTCATTTTCTTTTAAAATAATAATTTTTGCAAGTCTTGTCTATTATTAGCACTAAGTGCGGATTTTAATAATAAACAGGACGGACATTCTCCGCAATGTTTTTCATTATTGTTGTAGCAACTCCAAACAAGTTCAAGCGGGGCTTCGACTTCGATTGCTTTTTTGATGATTTGCTCTTTTGTTAAATTAATGAGTGGTGCAATCAAATTGACATTATTTTGAGTAGAAGTATGCAGGGCTTCAGTTGTTTTCTTTATGAAATCTTCTGAATTGTCTTTGAAAACCTGAGCTTCTTCTTTGTTTGCACCAATGATAACATATTTACAGTTATTTGCTTCGGCAAAGCAAGATGCAATGTTTACAAACAAACCGTTTCTGTTTGGAATCCAAAATGATTTTTTGTCTTTTGAATCTTTATTTGAGCATAATGCTGTATCTTTTGCTAAATCAGCTAACCAATCTAATTTGATAACTTTTAAATTGATTTTAAAATATTCACAAATCTTTTTTGATGATTCTAATTCTTTCTTACTTGGGTTTTGCCCATAATCAAAGTGAATTGCATAGCTAATATTATAATCTTTTTGTGAAAGAGCGACAGATACAAGACTATCCAGCCCTCCGGAAAGAAGTATTATTGCATTTTTATTCTTCATCATCGTTTTCGTATTCGTCTAATATCTCTCTTGCTTTTTCTTTAACAACGTAAGAGTATTCTTCGCTTTCAATAAGTGATTCCAGCAACTCCCCGCCTTCAAGGTTGTATAATGCAATTACGGCATTTTCCACAACTTCTTCATTTTCATCAGAAAGGGCTTTTTTTATTAATTCAACACCCTCTCTTGATTCGCTGTTCATAAGAGTTTCTATGGCTTGGATTCTTACTTGTGGTGATTCATCATCAAGAGAATTTTTTAGTGCTTTAAACACTCTTTCATTCGGTTTGTTGATTTTTCCAAGTGCTTCAATAACTCTCTCTTTTAAAAATGTGAATTTATTCAAAAATGTTTTTTTTGCTTCTAAAATATTTACCAACGAATCAACCGCCCTCATATCTCCAATCATACCAAGTGCGATTGCAGCTGATTCTCTAACATATACAGATTTTTCATTTTCGTCTGATACTAGGTCAATAAGCGGAGTAACTGCGTATTTATCTCCTATTTTTCCTAATGCTTCTGCACATGCTAAACGAACTTTGTAATGTTCGTCTTTGTTATTCATACAATACATAAGTGGCAATACAGCTCTATTATCTTTATAATTTGAGATAACTTTAGCGGTGTTAACCCTTAAGTTTACATATTTTTCAGCATCCGATAAATTGTCTTTGAAATTTTCTTTCAGTAACATTAAATCCAAAAGGGTGTCAAAACAAACTTGGGGTTTAAGTGCATTAATGCTTTTTATTATGTATAGCAAAACTTCGGGATCATGCTCATTTTGAAGGAAATAGTTGTAAATTATTGCAATTTCTTCCGTTGAATGTTTTTCCTCGAGTTTTTGAATATTAGCCACGACTGATTCACTGTCACATCCTGTGGCAATTTTGCACTCTTGCAGTAATGTATTCAAATCCAAGTTAATTTTATCAGACATGCTTAATATATTATCAAACATAATAAAAGAATCTGCAACATTGTTTCGAATGTTAACAACTTAAATTTTTAGAACAAAAAAGCTCGGGTATCCGAGCTTTTTGTATCTAGTAGTATGAATTTTATGACGCTGGTGGTGTTGCAGGAGCTGGGGCAGGTGCCGGAGCGGCTGGAGCATCTTGAGGTTTTTTAAATAATTTTGCTACATAGTTCCAACCGTCGATAACAGATTGACCTGCTTTAGCAATTACATATTTTGTTTTTGCCCAAACACCGGTTTGGTTACCGATACCGTTGAGATCCATTTTGAATGCATTAACTTTGCCTCTAAGTAGAGCCAAACCTCCGGCAATGCCGCCTAATACAAGTGCCGTTTTTAAAATTTTTCCGCCGGTTGAACCTGATTTTTTAAACGAATCCGGTTGTGATTCATTTAAACTAGCAGCTGCAACTGTACTATTGGTAGGGGGTGAATCAATTAATTCCATGAATTTTTGTCCACCGAAGGATACAGAGTTTACGTTCATTTATTACCTCCTGAATTAATATTAACACTAGGTAACTACTTAACACCTATAATTATATTTTATTGCTATAATATTGGCAATTTTTTTTATTTTGTTACATTACTTTACAAAGTGATAGATTTTGGAATAATTTTTTTTTGTTTGTAATCGTATAAAGTATAGAAGTTTAAAAAGCATGGAGAAGAGTGTGACAATGAACGATTTATTGGAATTGGATTTGAAAAATAAAGATGCAGCTGCAGTAGCATCACCTTATGAAAATGTAAATGATAGAAGAGAAATCTATTTGAAATATTTGATTTTGTCTGCATTTAAAAAACAAAATGCTTTAGTCGAAATGTCAGATTCTCTTTTTTACGGAAGAAGATTTTATGCATTAACTCGTCTTTTCGACTTTTATGTTAATAACAATGTTTTTGATTTAATAATTTTAAAACCGGATTCGGATGAAATGTTGTTTAATGTGTTGCATGATGACATTCATTCAAATATATATGGTTATGTAGTTGCCAGAATTTCAGAGGATTTAAAAACAGCTGAAATTATGGGTTATTTTATGTCAAAAGATTATAGCAAAATCGTATATGATAAAAAAGTTAATCTTTCGAAATTAAGAAGTATAAACGGGTTTGAAGATATTGAAATTTTGGATTCTCAAATGACATTAGCAGATGTATCTGAGAGATTTTTTGAGTTGATGTCCGGTTTTATGGATGAAGATTTGGATGAACAAGATTTATCTGAATTGGCATGCTTGTTGTATAACTCAGAAGAATTAAGAGCTGTTTTTGCAGATTTAGGACGATTCGATAGAGTTTGTTTGGATGTTCATAATAACCCTGAATTGTTAGAAGACGACTTTTTATCTATTTTAGGTGGAAGCGTGGATGAATCTTTTGATGATTCGACAGAAGACGAATATCTGTTGGATGATTTGAATGCACTAAGCGATAATTCGCCTGAAGAAATAAGTGCTGAAGATATTGATTTGGGTGTTGATTTAGAGTCTTTGTCAATGAATATGGCTTCTGAACTTGAGAATAACGAAGAAACAATTGATTCTGAAGTTGAAAATGAGTCAGTTAATGAGTTGAATACTTTGGACTTGGAAGAAGATTCCTTACAAGAGGAAGAAGAACTACCGGAATTATTGGAATCTTTGGAAAGTGATGACTTAGAATCTCAAAATGATTTAACATTTGAAGAAGTTGAACCGTCTATTGTAGATGAAAAAGAACAAATTTCGGAATCAACATCAATTCAATTTGAAAAATCAGATGATGAATTTTTGACTCAATCGGAGTTATTGGATGAAGATTTGTTGGAATCTTTAGACTCAATTGATGATTTACTGGAAGATGGCTCATTGCTGAATGAATCAGAATCACTTATTGAACAGAATATAGTTGATGAGCCGGTTATTGAATTACCGATTGAGGTTCAAACTGATGTTGAGAATGAAGCTAATTCTGATGAAGAAATTCAAGATGATGTTCAGGAAAGTGGTGAACAAGATTCAGAAATGATGTTGATTACTTTTGATGAAGACGAAGTGGAAAATATTGATATTGTTGAAGATGAAGAGTTTTCTGATTCAGATTTGGAAGGTATGGAAGTTCACTTTTCAGAAGAAAATGTTGTAGAAGAAACTCAGCAAGAAGGAGTTTCATTTGCTCAACCTCAACAGGAAGAAGTTACTTTGTCTTCAGTTGATACAAATGAAGTTGTGGATGACGAGTTGTTGTCACTATTGGGTGTAGAACAAACAAATGAAGATAATATTGATGATTCTGAGGTTTTAGCTATATTGGGAATAGAACCCTCATCTCAGAGTACGTTAAATGTTGAATCGGATTCAATTAATCAAGTTACTAAAAATGAGGTTGAACAGCAAGTTGTTGGTTCTTCGGCTATGAAAGAACAAGATTATACTGAATCTGAAGAAAAAGAGCAGGTTTTTGAAGTTCTATACAATGAGGAAAATACTGCTAGTTCTGCAGGTTTTCCGGGAGAAGGTTTAGTTGGGGCAAGTACTGCAAGTAAAACAAAAAATTCTAAAAATAGTCTGATTGCTTTGGTTGCAATTGTTATTGTTTTGGCTGGCGGGTTTGTTGCATCTAAACAACTATTGAATAAAGGAACTTCTGATTTTGACATGCCAAATGATATTTCAAGTATGGATAAAAATGATAATTTTGCAAATGTTCCTATGCCGCCAGCTGCGGAATTACCAAAGAGCATGCCTGAACCCGTTGTTCCTGTGCAAGTTCCATCAGTGCCAAAAGTTGTAGAACCTCCTGCTGCTCCACCGGCTGAAACAAAGATTGTTTCATCATTATCTAAACAGGCAGGTGCAGCACCTGTGATTTTAAAATCTGTTGCATGGCAAGTTCCAACATCAATTTCAAATGATGCAATATTTAACAAATATTTACAAATTGCAGGAAAAAATATTAAGATTAATTTGGCATCAGATTTGTTAGATACTGATGATTTTGCTTATAATAACAAAATTAAAGTTTCTATGACCGTTAAAAATAACGCTCCTGTTAAGAATGTTAAGGTCGTTGAATCAAGTGGATCAAAGTCGGTCGATGAGCTTGTGTTACAAAGCATTAAGCAAACTTTAAAATATATAAATACGCCTGTAATGACCTCAGATGTTGGAGATAGAGAAGTAATTCTGGTTATTTCAATATAAGTGTGTTAGAATTTAATTAATCACATATAATTAATTAAGTTTTGACTAGGGATATGAATAGCGAGTTATTAAAGTACATTAAATTAAATGCAAAGTATCAAGGCAATGAGGATTTGTGCGAGGATTTTCTTGCTGAAGCACTTAGACGTTCTGTTTCAATAGCTGAGAGCGCGGGTGATATTTCCTTTATAGCACCGTATTTGAAGAAAGTTGTAAATACGTCCATGCTTACTGTGTTGAAAAATTCAGGGCGTGTTCGTCGAGTTAAAAATGATTTTGTTGCGGCTCCTGCAACTATTTCTTTGGATATGGTTCCTGAAGTGGAAGAACAAATATCTGTTACTAAATCTGAGTTTACTCTTGATAATCTACCGGATCCGGATTCTGATTTTTCAGAAACCGTTGCTAACAGAGAATTATTGGCACAGGTTTGTAGAGCTGTTTTGGTGGCTAATTCTTCAGATGAATCAAGAGCATATTATGATATTTTTGTAAAAAGATATGTGGAGCTTAAAAAACAATCAGTTATTGCAGCTGAATTGGGAATTTCTCAGTCCGAAGTTTGCAAAAGAATTTACGAATTAGTGAAAATTATTAAGAATGATGTAATTGGGTATTAATGAATGCTTTGTCCGAAGTGTAAGACGGAAGTTTCAGAAAAGACATTACGCTGTGCGAATTGTGGTGTCAAGGTTCGCTCAAAGTGTCCGTCTTGTGGTTCTTTGAATAAAGTTAATGCCCTAAATTGTGTTAATTGTGCGACTGAATTGTTGAGAAAATGTTCTGCTTGCGGTTCATACAACTTGCCTACTGCTCAGGTTTGCAGAAAATGTTCGACTTCTCTTGTTGAAAAAATTGAAATTATAGAAACCATTGTTGATTCAGAAATTGAAGTACAAGAAACAGTTTCAGCTGATAATGTGGATGCTGTTGAAAATGCACCCAAAGTTACATCCAAGTCTGAAACTTTAGAGATGGAAGAGGCTGGGATTGAAGAAAAACCTTTTTCAGAGCAAGAAGTTTCTGTTGAACTGGAAAATGAGGAAAAAGAACAACAAGAAGTAAAAAGTCTGGTAGTTAATTCTTTAATAAATTCAGAATGTAATTTGTGTGCAATAATTGCTCCTGAAGGGTATGGAAAGACTCATATTCTCGAATTTATCAAACAAGATATAAATGCTGCAAATATTTCTGTTTGGGCGTTGGAAGCTACTCCTGTTACCCAGTTGTCACCTTTTGGTGTTTTTCAAGATTTGTTTCTTTCTGCAACAGGCATGCCAAATTATTTTGTAGAAGGACAGCAGAAAGAATCCGATTTTATCAAAATGTTGGAGCAAATATTTGGATTAACTTCGGATGATGCAAGTATTTTGTTTAACTTTTTATTTCCTTCTAAAACTTCATATTATGAAGAAATTTTGCATAATAAAGAAAAAACAAAAAGTTTGATAAAGAAAATTTTCGTAAATGAATCATCAAAAGGCGAGTCTATTTTGACTATTGATGATTTTGACTTGATAGATGCGTCTTCGTTTGAGCTATTGGCGGATATGCATAAAGAGGGAATACTTGGCGATAATTTTAAGCTGCTTGTAACTGCACAAACTCAGCGTAATATTGATGGATTTTTGCAGCTTGCACAGATGTCGGCAGAGCAGTGTGATAAATTTTTTATTGGTAAATTAAGTAGAGAATACTCTGTTGAGTTAATTAAAAATATTTTGAACGGATTTAATCCTTTCTCTGATGAGTTGTTAGATATCATAGTGAAGGCATCTAATGGCTCGCCTGCTTATTTGGGACAAGTTTTACTTTATATGAATGAATCCGGATATTTTAATTTTGATGGAACAACTTTAACTTGTTTGGTTGATAAAGATTCATTTGAGCCACCTGTTGATTTGGCATCGATTATACATAAGCGACTGGAAAAGCTTAAAGCGGAAATCCCCGATGCTTATAGGGCGTTGATTTATTCTGCAATGTTGGGGGTTAAGTTTAATCTCACAATGTTGCAAGCTGTTCTTGGTGTGGACAAAGCTGGTCTAGATGAAATTATACAATACTTTGAATCTATTGCCTTTATCCAACCATTAAAAGATGATTGGGCAAAGTTTACAACTTTTGTTGCGTGGAAGTATTTATTTGACTATGTTAAACAAGATGAGCTATTTGCTCAGTGTTCAGGTGAAATGCTTTTAACTATTGAAAAATTGCGTTTAACTAATATTGCATACAAAGCTTTGATGGCACAAAATTCAAAAAATTCCGACAGGGCTTTTGAATTATGGACACAGGTTATGAAGTTGTCTTCGTATATAGGAGATGTTAATCTCTATGTCTTGGCTCAAAAACAATGTTTGAAATTGAATCTAGAGTTAACTTTGCAAAACAAACTAACTATTGATTCAAATATTAAATTGCGATTAGGAAAGTTGTTGTGTTCGACAGAGCCGGAGTTGTCTTTAGACTTTTTGACAACAATTTTAAGCTTAGATTTAGAGAAAAATGACATTACGAATTTTGTTGATGTTTCATCACATGCTGTAATTGCTGCAAATCGTATCGGAAATTATAATGCGGTCATAGAAATTGTAGATAATGTTGTAAAAATGCTTACTCCGCCTGAAAAATACAAATTAGAAATTGCATTGATTAATACTCGTAAAATTAAAACAATGTTTAATTTGGGTAGTTATGAGCAATTGGTTAATGTGATAGAAAATGATATCAACCCGCATTTAGAAGATGCTTTATCCCAAAACTATACGGTTTACAATTTGCCTATCTCTAAGATTTTTGAAACTTGGATAGAAACAAACTTGGTGTTGGCTGATTCATTAATTTTGCAGGGGAATAATAAAGTCTATGATGTAATAGCATCTTTGGAAGAGGCAATTGCAGCACATGTAGAGCAGTTGCCGAAGTATAAGTTAGCATTATCTTTTACAAAAGCTTTTGCTGCAACCATGAAGGGAGAAATTGCAGAGGCTGAAAGATTAATCGAAACGGTGGCAGCGGTTCAGGCAGAAGAACAGCTTGAAGTTGATTTGATTTGTCGTTTGAATTTGTTGCAAGTGCTTATAAGATTTATGAAAAAAGATTTTTCAAATATGAAAAACTATTTGTATGAAGCTGTTACATTTGCAAATAATGTTGGTGATTATCTAGGTAAAAACCTTTTGAAAAGTGCATTGGCAAGACTTTTAGAAAATGAAGGTGACTTTACAAAAGCTGCGGAAATTTATAATGACCAAATAACATACTTTGCAAAAGAAAAAATCGCCGTAGGTGCTTTGCTTACTTGGTACTTGATGGCAGATTTATGTTTGAAATGGTCTGATTCAGATAAGGCATTATTGATAGCGACAAATGCATTGGATGTTGCTAAAAATCCAAAAATTAATTCTTTCTATTATCAAGTTATGTTTAAGCGATTAATAGCCGAGGTGTACTTGATTAAAGGAGATTTTGCAGCTGCAAAGATGTATCTTGATAAATCATTGTTAATTACAAAGAAATTTAACTTGGAATATTTGAATATTCAATTATATGATTTCTATGCGAAGTATCATATAGAAATGTTTGAATCCGGTAAAGAATCAGGTTCATCTTCTTTGATTGCAGCAAAAAAATTGTATGAAAAGGCAATTACATTGGCTTCAAGACTTGGTTTATTAAATATTGTTGAAGATTTAAAGAAGGAATATCAGTCACTTTTAACTTTTGCACAGCTTAAAAAAGTTGCATTAACATAGTTTTAGAAGCCTTTTTCAGTGTTAAAATCTTTGGATTCTTTTTGTTTGTTGTTTGCAAACTATGTGAGAAAAGTTATGAAGAGTTATTTTCTTTTTAATTTTATATGAACCACCAGACATTTTGTATGATGTATGCATAAGTCTGTTATTTGCTGGGTTTTCACAGTTCATCATATAGGTTCCGATAACTTTATCGTCTTCTGACTTATAAACAATCCAGTAGGTGTTTCCTATTCTTTTATTTGTGTTTGCATCGTAAAGTACATAATCCGTTGCATGTAGCCAGTATGCATTTGACTCGTCAAATCCTATTTTCCTAAAATCTTCTATTAATTGATTGATTATTGCCATACCAAAGGAATATGTTCGGGGATGAACTGGTTTCCCTTCAAAAGTGTTTGGAAAATTATTAATTAATCTTGATTTTAATGCGGAATAATCTTGGGCAAATGAATTTTGTCCAAGTAAAATTAATACAAAAACAATGCTAAATACTATATTTTTAAGCTTCATTATTTTGTTTAAGGTGTTCTAACATTGCATCTATCGCCATTTTGTAGCCGTGAGATTTGAATCCGGCAATTTGTCCTAAACAAACAGGGGCAATTAATGATTTGTGTCTAAATTCTTCTCGTGCATATACGTTAGATAAGTGAACTTCAATTGTTGGAATGTTAACCGCTGCAATAGCATCTCTTATTGCGACACTAGTGTGAGTATATGCTGCTGGGTTTATAATTATTCCATCACAATTATTCAAGGCTTCTTGAATTTTTGTGACTATTGCTCCTTCGCAATTGTTCTGAAATATCTCTAATTCTACGTTGATTTTGAAACAGTACGCATAAAGTGCTTTGTTAATATCATCATAGTTTTCTTTTCCGTATTTATCCGGTTCTCTAACACCAAGTAAATTTAGGTTTGGACCGTGAATTAGTAGTAATTTCATTTATTCTTCCTTTTAGTTTGGAGTGCTATTCATTAAGTCTGTGAAGTTTAATATGCTTTTCTTAGTTTTTGGTGTTTGTGTTGTTTTTGCTAATTCTTTTTTTCGGACATTGAACTGCGACAACCCAATAACATATTTTGGTTCTTTATTAATCATAAATATATCTTTAAAAAAATCAAGTATTTCTCTCACTTTATGCTCCTTTACTCTTTAAAATTATTATCAGATAATTTTTCTTTTATGCATATCCTATATTAAAACTATTTTGTGAGATTTTTCATCCCCGATTATGCTATATTTATTTTATGAAAGTAATTAATTTAGACAAAGACATATTTGAAAAAGCATTTAAGCTTTGTAATAAAGAGTATAAAATGCAGGAAATATTTGATGTTTTGACTCAAAATGATGATGTTGAAAAACAGATTGCAATATTAAAATTAGAAAATTTGCATGCTGTTGCTCAAGCGAATTTATTGGTTTCACATTTAACAGGGCAAGATGGACCAATAAGAGAAGCTGTGGCTATTAAACTAAGAGAACTTATTTTAGAAAAAAATTGTAGTGTTTTAGATGATGAAGGATTCTACCCTGTTTATGTAGATGCTGTTTGTGATGTTAATCCTAACATTTGTCGTTTTGTTATAGAATTTTTACCTATTTTAAAAAATCAAAATTATTTGTTAAATTTTTTGCTGAAAAAGTTAGAAGATATATTCTTTCGTATTGACAATCCGGATAAAAATCAAAAAAATTTTTTAACTGTACGCTTGTTTAATTTGTATTGGTGCTTTGAGGCCGTCGGTGCATTGTTAGAAAAATTTGATAAATTTGAGCAAAACAAAAGATTGGCTGAGTTAATGAAACGAGCAATTAGTTTTGGGGACTATACAATAGATGAGAAAATTGCTAAAATATTAAAATTATTGGGTAATCTTGATGAATATTCAGGGATCGCGGATTCGATTCAAAACTCGTGTAATTTTTATGTTAAAAGGTATTTTGAGAGGGTTGAATGATTGGAGTTGGGGCATATTTTAAAAAAATTTTAGCCTTATTTTTAAAAGGTTATGAACTCAAAATAATTGTATTGCTAATAATGTCAGTAATTGCAGGCTTTTTAGAGTTTATGGGAATAGCACTAATATTTCCTCTTATTTTGCTTTTGTTGCAAAAAGAAGATAGTGTTGATGCTCAATTTATTCCTATATTTAAAGAAGTTCCTTTTTTAGCTGATAATATGCTTTTAATTGCAAGTTTAATCATTTTTGCATTTGTTTTTAAAAATATTTTTATGTGTATA
>JAFQTK010000162.1 GCA_017409065.1 bacterium | reverse complement strand
TTGTGAAAATATTTAAGCTTACATTTATGATAGCTAGTTTTAGAAAAGGCTAAGATAAGGACTTTTTATAAAATTAAGAATTGTATTCCACAGTGAATGTTCGTATTCTCCGGACTCACCATTATACTTTCTCTTTGCATTTACATTATCACTTTGGTCTGTAAGTGTATCATAATATGTTAGCTCATTGTTATCTGCTGATTTCTTGTATACGAGTGCGGCTCTCTTCAATTCATCTGTTCTATCCCAGGGGTAAATATGAAAAATGCTTAAAGTTTCGTAGGAACCGTTATTGTTGCCGTCTGTATATCCATATATAATTTCGCGACCATACGAGTCTTTGTGTAAAATATCTATTCGAGTTGAATGGTCATATTTGGTTTTTCGGTAATAATAACCTGTTTCATTGTCTCGAAATTCAAAAGCATATTCATGTTGTGCCGCAATTTTTTCACCGTTTTTATTGCAGTAAATAGTTACTTTTCCGTCAGATGTTGTTTTAGTTGGATCAATTTGTTTTGTTATTTCTTTTAGTGCTGCTGCGTAAAATGTTTCAGGACAGCTAGATATTGCTCCAGTCATTTTTCCCTTTCCTCTTTTCGAGTTACTGTTTTTTCAGAGATTTTTAGTAATTTGGCTTGTAATCATCTTTTATTGTGTGTTTCTTCAAGATATTTCCTTTTTCATCATATTCATATTCAAATTCTGATAAAACACATTCGTGGTACATTTGTTTTAGACCTGGACCGCTGTCCCATACTTTTATAATCTTAAGCAGATTACCGTGTGCATCGTAAACTTTTTTTATACCTTGTTCCCCCTGACAAAAAAGACCAGCAGGACCGGTTTTTGTAAATGTAGTAGTTATTTGAAGTGGTTTAATTGTGTCAAGTAGTTCTTTTTCTTTATCAAAAGAAAATTCACTTTCAATGTATCCTTTGATGAAGTCTGCGTCCGCTCGACGAGGTGTATTACATAGATTACCTATTTTTTTTAGTTCTTCATTAATTCTCGCATAGTTGTTTTTTGTTAACCCACTAATAGCTGCTTCGAACATTTCTTCGTTTGTCCCCATTCCCGCTGAGGCTGTGTGAATTAGTTGTGCTAACAATTGTGCTTGTATTTTTACGTCTTTTTGTCCGTTAATAGCTTTTCGAGTAACATAAGCTATTTCAGCTGGATCTAAGTTTGCGTCTTTGATAGCTTTTGCTATATCTGCCGGATTTTTCATAGAAGCAATATTTGTTAGTAAATTCCGCACTTTTGCAGATTCGTATATTCTAATTGTTTCAAGTTGTACCGGTTTTTCAGTTGGCTTTTCAATACGGTCTATCCATGTTCTCACACCAGGGTGAAAACCACCTTGTGTCGGTATTCCATCCATAATCAGAAAATTATTGTCTGGTTTGTCCGTGAACAAAGAAAGCTTTGCCGATGTTGTTTCTCTCTCATTTTTTGTTTCTTTTGTTGTTCTTGAATTGCTGGTATTGTTGTAATGAATTGCTGTTAATGTACTCATTTCTCTTCCTCGTATTGTGTAAATCTTTTTTAAAATTAGCTAATTTATACTTGAATAAAAACAAAATGATTATGATAATTTCCTAATAGAATAGAATGGAATGGAATCCGTGTAACTCAACTGTGGCTTGAAAAAACTTAGCTTTACAATTTGTAATATTTTATATGGCAAAATAAATCAAATTAATTATCTATGTTTAAATTGGAAAACTACATGGTAAAAAAGTAATTGCACAAAAATTTTGATGTGTTATACTTAGGTAGCAAGCTGAGTATTCGGTTTGTATTGAAATTTATAATTTATTGAAATGCCTCGGTAGCTCAGCTGGATAGAGCAACCGCCTTCTAAGCGGTAGGTCATGCGTTCGAATCGCATCCGGGGTATTTTTTTGTAGCTATAATATTAAAGTTTTACTTTAATAGTGTAGTTTATTGCATCAGTTATTTTATATGGGATATTTTACAATAGAAGGATGGTTGGTGGTAAAGTGAAAAGTGCTATTAATAAAATTAGGAGTAGAGTTACCTTTTTTAATTTTTTCCTAGGTGCAACGGTCTTTGGTGTCGTAGTTTTACTCATAAGTGTTTTTATAAATTTTAAATATGTTTCTGATATGACTACCAAAATAACGAAAACTCAAATGGAAGTTGAATGGATATTGAATGATATAACTGAGGGTGAAGACTCAAATAAAGCTGTATCGAGTAGTAGAAGTGTTTCTAAAGACGAATTTATGCAACAATATTATTTAGTTCAATCAGATTGGTTAAATAAATGGTTAACTGCACTTGCGATAATTATGGCTATTTTGGGTATTATGGTTCCAATTTGCTTTGTAAAGTTTTTGGAGAATAAAGAAAAGGAGATGAATCGGATTATCGATGATGCTCGAAAGCAAAAAGATGAAATGGAGATACATGTTGAGAAAATGGAACAACAGCTTAGTGAGGTTATGGCTGAGTCCGAAGCTATTACGGTAAAATCTCAAAAAATGTCTCAGGAGTTAGCCGAGGTTAAAGAATATGTTGCAACTGCACAGTCTGAATCTATATATATGGAAGCAAAAAGTGAGTATGAAAATGGGCATATAAGTGAGGCTATTGAGCTTCTTTATAAAGCTAAAAATCATAAAATATCTAACAAAATTTGTAATTTGTTAGGTAAATGTTTCTTTAGTAAAAATTATCTTAACAAAGCAATCAAGGCTTATTCAGAGGCTATAGAGTTGGATAAAAATGATGATATTGCGTTCAATGAAAGGGCTCGTTGTTATCATCATAAAAAACAATATGATGAAGCTTTAAGTGACATAAATGAAGCTATTTCATTAAACCCAAAGAATAATAAATACAGGTTGAATAAAATGCTTTTTCTTGTTTCATTTGACAAAGTTAAATATAAAGCTGATGCAGAAAAATTAATAGAAACTGCAAGAAACAAGTATGGATATGATTGGGTAGTGTTAAATATATTAGGCTTAATATCTTCAAAGATAGATAATTATGAGTTAGCAATAAACCTGCTTGAATCTTCTATGAAATTGGTGTTTCAGCCTTATGCCCAGTACTATAATTTGGCAAGAGTATATATTTTACAGGGAAATTACAAAAAAGCTTTGACCAAGCTAAAAGAGTTTATTAAGGTTGATGAAAAAAAACAAAATCTTGGGATATATGATGATGATTATGAGTTATGGAAAGACAAAATACTTTCATCAGAACAAAATGATTTTTCAACAAATCTACTAGAGTTTTTAAAGAATGTGAAAAAAACAAAACGTACTGGTGAAGATGATTAATTTTGCAGTAATGGTATTTGTATAATGAAAAGGGGGCTATCGCTCATGAGATTCTTCGGTCGTGCTACGCACTTTCTCAGAATGACGGGAATGTTTAATAGTGCAGATGGTGCTGATGTTAAAGCAAAAAAAAAGGACATATATGCCCTTTAAAAATGGTAAGTTTTAGGTAATTAAATTAAATCTAAATGTAGTTAAGAAGTGAGCTTTGCTGTAATGTCATTGCTCCGACTTGCATTGAAGCTTGCAAAGCATACTGTTGATATGTTAAATTACTATAAATTTCAAACAAATCTACGTTTTGTAAATCTGAGCGGTCAGATTGTAAGAGGATAGAATTTTCTTCCAAAGAATTTTCGCTTAAATCAGCTTTTTGAGCATATGTGCCATATCTGCTTCTTACACCTGTGACAGTTTCAATATCTTCGTGGGTAGCGGTGATTGAAGAACGAATTTTAGAAAATCCGTCTGCACTAATGGTTGCATCTGTGCTTGATGCTGCATCAATTGCAGCTTCCAAGTCAGAAATTGTTTTAAAAACACCGCTTCCTGTTCCATTTGCGGCATTGTATGTTCCAAAAACATTGTCACCTGCCGCGTTTAGTGTTAGATATGTTCCTTCTGCCACTTCAAGTTGTCTTTTATAATCTCCGGTAGAAGGTGTTCCTTGATATGTAAGAGTTCCATCAGCTGCCATTTTATAAGCAGGTGTACCTGTATTTGTTCCGGAAAAAATAAACTTATCATTATATTGCGTATTTGCCATATCCATAATAGTTTGTTTGATTGTTGTAACTTCTGTTTTTATCGCTTGCAAGTTTTCAGGCGTATTGTATTCATTTGCTGCGGAGTTTGCCAATTCATTTATGCGTTGTAGTTTTTCAACGACTATGTTCAATGCATTATCCATTGCATCATATTCACCTTGTGCGGCATTAATATTTTTTTTGTAACTTTCTATTTTGGAAAGTTCTTCATTTAGTACCAATATTTTTGATGCATCAACCGGATTGTCCAATATTGAATTGACTTTGTTCCCTGTCATAGCTTGCATTTGAAGTTCGTATAATTTGTTTTGATTGTTTGCAATTTGTGCAACTAAGTTGCTTTGCATTGATGAAGTAGAAACTCTCGTAATCATATTATTGTCCTAATGTTACTAATACTTGAAGCATTTCATTGCAAGCCGTAACGACTCTTGAGGCTGCTTCGTAAGCCCTTTGGTATTTAATCATATCAATTAGTTCTTCATCGAGGTTTACACCGCCGATTGCTGCATAATTTGTAGTTGCCTGATCTACTATGCTTGTTTGTGCATCAACTCTTGCTTTTAAGTCGTTTGCTTCCAATCCGACTTTTGTAACCAAGTTGTTTAGTGCAGTTGCAATTGTGACTCCGCCAAGTTCTCCAAAATTTTTGTCTTGTAGGTTTAAAATTTCTTTTAGATTGTCTGAGTCGCCAATTGCTTTGTTATCAACTGGATTGCCTGCTGCATCAAGTTCTACTCTTGCGGCTGCTACTAAATTTGGGTTGTCGTATATTGTTTGATTTATTTTTATGTTTGCAGCATTGATATTGCCGTCAGCAGGGATTACAAACAAGGGTTCTGTTGATGGAATCAAGATTTCATTGCCATTTGCATCAAGACCGATTGCCATAGCCGCAGTGTTTCCGTCATTGTGCATCTGAATGTCATTCACTGATTTTGCAAAAGTTTTTGCAAGCAAGTTGATTTGGTCATAAACTTTTTGGAATGTTATTCCTTCAGCGGTGCTAGATGCTGCATTTAGTACTCCGCTGAGTTGACCTCCGTCTATATGTTCACGAATATCTGCAACTTTTACTTTTGGTGGGTCATCAAAGGTTTGTATAGCTACTTTTGCGGGATTTGCATCATCACCTGCAGAAATAGTTAGTTGGCAAGCTTGTTCCGAACCTTTAACTACATCAACACCTGCGATTTGTATGTTTATTGTGCCGTTTGAATTTGTTTTAACATCAAAATCTACCAAAGATGATAAATCTTGAAGCAGTTGGTTACGTTGGTTAATGAGTTCATTTGTGCCGTTTGGCGAACGTAAAATAGTGTCATTTACTGCCGCAATTTGTTTTAATGTATCATTAATTTCTGTTACCAAAAGACCTGCTTGGCTGTGGTTTATAGAATCAGGATAATCTAAATTCCCAACTAAATCGCTACGTGTATCATCCAGAGCAGAAGATATTTTATTAAAAGCTTCTGCAACTGTTTCTGCTGCATTTACATAGTTTATTCGCAAAACTGAGTCTGATGGGTTTTGTGTAAGATATTGTGCTGCTGCATAAAAATCAGTTAGAGCTGCCGACAAAGCACCGTCACCCAACTCATTTAATATATCAGCTAAACCGTTTAGTCCTTCTAATTCAGAACTTAATGATGATAATGTTGAGTTTTGCCCGTTAATATTGTCTAAACCTATTTGGTTGTTGTATTGTGAGATATCACTAATTCCAACGCCACCGCCTCTGTAAATTTTTAGACCTGTAAAAGTTGAGTATGGTGTATAGCCTTGTAGCTCTGCAAGTTCAACACGTTGTTTTAAATACCCTTCGGTATTCATGTTAGCAATGTTATTTGAAACCACATTCAACGCAAATTGATTTACGTTAAGTGCTGTTTTAGCTATATTCATTCCGCCAAGTATTGACATATTTACCTTCCGTTAAACTTCTTCTATTACTGATGAAATTCTATCAATTTCACTGTGAGTGTTTTTGCCTGCACTGTTATATTCTCCGGCAATTGCTGCTGCGTTTGAAATCATGTTTAATGTCTTGTTAACAAGATTCATTCCGTGTCGCAGCAGTTCTTTTATTACCATTTCTTCATGTGCTATTTCTTTGATAAGTGTATGGACTTCTTGCTGTGCTAGTGAAAATTCATGTGCTAAATCTTTGTCGTATTTTTCAGCCTCGGCAATTATTTGAGAAAGAGTCAGTTGTTTGTTTTCCGGTTGTTCTGAAATTCGTTCTCTCAGATTTACGGATGATTTTATTGAATCTACTATGTTTAGGATTTTTTCATCTACAATTAATAAGTCATCAACTTTGTTTGAGATTAAAATTTTTCTTTTTTCTTGAAACAAAGATTTCAACTTTGAGTATAGTTGAACTTCCTCATCTATTAACTTTTTTAATCCTCTTAATTTTCCCAAGTCCATGTTTTTACCTTTATGCTATGTAATCAATCAATACGCTTCTTCCGAATTTTAAACCATATTTAATGTCTTCGTCGCTTATGTTTGTTTCTCCAACTGAATGTGCGTATTGTTTAATTTCTTCTACATTTATATTTTTAAGTATTGAATTTTCTCTTATTTCTGTACCTTCATTTCTGTTTTGTTCAGGAATTTCTTGTTTTGCTGTATTTGTTTTGTTAAATGCACTTGTTGCATTAAAAAAACTTACTGCATTTATATTACTATTACCTTCAACTGCCCCAATCATAAATAACTCCTTAGTCTATTGTGAATTTTTCCATTTGTTCATAAATCTGTTTTGCAAATCCAAATGTAGTTCTTGGATTTTGTGACATTTCCCGTCCCATTTCGCTGTAAATAAATGATTTAAAATGATCCATGTATTTGCCTTTTCCAAATATGCCGCCTTCGTTATCTACAGTTTTATCCATCATGTTAAGCATTTGTGTAATGAAAATTGACTCAAATTCTTGTGAAACTTTTTCCAATTGAGCTTTTTCTCCACCGGATTTTTTAATATCATTAAAAATTTGAGTATCTCTGTTGACTGCATCTATTGTTGGTGACATATGTGTATTAGATATAATCATTTTTTATCCTTAAATAATTTCAATTTCTGCTTGAAGTGAGCCGCATTCTTTTAGTGCTTGCAAAATAGCAATTAAATCAACAGGTGTCACTCCAATAGCATTAAGTGCTTTAACTAAGTCATTCAAAGTAGAATTTCTGGGAATTTCGACCAAACTTCCCGGTGTTTTTTGAACATCAACCGTACTGTTTGAAAATCCAACAGTAGAACCTAATGAGAATGGTTCAGGTTGAGATACCATATTGTTTGTTGAAATTGAAACTGTTATGTTTCCGTGAGCAACTGCTGCGGGCATTAATTTTACCTGATTGCCTATCACAACAGTTCCTGTTCTTTCGTTTACTATAACTTTTGCTTTTTCATTTGCAGGTGTTATCTCTAAATTTTCAATAATAGAAAGGAATGCAATTCTATCATTTTGAAAATTAGTAGGGATTTGGATTTCGATGCTGCTGCCATCAATTGCTTTTGCCGGAGCAACGGTGTTAGAGATTGTCTGAGCAATTCTAGCCACGAGTGTATAATCGGCTTTATTTAAATTCAAGGTCAATGTTGTTTCATCACCGATTTGAGTTATTATGTCACGTTCTACAATACCGCCATTTGGAACTCTACCGGTTGTTGTGATTGTTGTTCTTTTTGATGTGCCATTTGCACTCGCAGTTACACCGCCAACTGAAACAGGACCTTGTGCAACTGCAACAACTTCTCCGTTAGGTGCTCGTAATTGTGTTTGAACCAATACTCCACCTTCAAGGCTTTTTGCATCGGCTAAAGTTGAAACAACAACATCAATTTTATCACCATTTTTTGCAAACGGCGGAACTGTTGCTGTAACTATAACTGCAGCAGTTGAACCTTTTTGGATGTAGTTCGCTTGGTCAATTACGGTTCCTAGATTTTGTAGCATTCTTTGGTTTGTAATTTGAGTTGAACGAGAGTTGTCCCCCGACCCCGGAAGCCCGACAACTACCCCATAACCAACGAGTTGGTTGTCACGAATACCTTTTACATGTGATACATCTTTTATTCGAACCATAATTGATGCTAGCGACATTGGTGCTGCAAAGCTTAACATCATTATTATTACCATTATTGTTCTTAAAAATTTCATTTTATACTCTCCCCAATTGAGATTTTTATTAGAATAAGTATCTTATTACTCTGTTTACTATGCCTTCGCTATTAAGTCGTGAAGTAGACCCTTTTCCGTTAAGTGCAAATTGTAAATTCGCAACATTTGCCGAATCAATATATCCACTTTCGTTGATAAATCTAGGGTCTACTACTCCACTAACTAACAAGTCAACTCTTTCATTAGCACTAACTAATGTTTTCTTTCCTTGAATCATTAAGTTGCCATTGGGTAGTAGTTGTACAACTTGGGCTGTAATGCTGTTTTGGAATGACATTGAACGGTTGGTTGATGAACTTGATGTGACTGTATTCCCACCACCATATTGATTCCATTGGTCATTTAGCGGTCTACCCGGTAATACTTTGTTTATCAAAGAACTGAAATTATCAGTTGTTAGTGAACTGCGTTCTGAATCGTAAGATAAATTGTCTACACTTTTAATTGATTCATTTAAAAGTATTGTTACGACATCACCAACGCTTCTTGCTCTAACTGAACCGTATAATGATTTAGGCTCTGACATATAAGATTGCATTGCAGACATTGTGAATAATGACTCACAGTTTGCACTTGTTGCACTTATTGTCAAAAATGCCATCAATGCTATTAAATTTTTCTTACCTATAACTTTCATTTTTCACCTGCAAATTAAATATTTACCTTAACTATGTTTTTGTTTATTACTTCGCCGTAATAAATTTTTTTGTTATCAGCATTTTGAACTGCTACCATATCACCTTTAGAGCCGCTTGCCAAAGCTTTTGCTTTGATTGATACTGTCAAATTGTTTTTCATAT
>JAFQTK010000014.1 GCA_017409065.1 bacterium | reverse complement strand
AATTATTTCAAATAAATTTTTATCAACAGGCTTTAAAAAAGTAAAATTTGTACTCATTATCCACTCCTAACACAAATTTACAATGCAACAAAAACAAAGTCAATAAAAAGACGAGTAGCAATTAGCTACTCGTCTTTAAAAATCAAACTAAACTACTTTGAAATTCTACCAGGGACTACAACGCCGCCTTTAAGGTTCTTTTTATAGAACTCAACGTGTGGTTGTAGAACACTATCCAAAACTTCAGGGAAGCTTGTTTTTGTCATAACTTTTTCAACAATTTCTTGATAAACTGTCGCAAAAGCTCTCAATTGAGTCATAGCTCCGGCTGCTTCAGGAGTCATTCCCATTCCTCTTGTTTCAACTGTTTCCAAGAAAAATGCACCAGAAACTTCGTAAGACTTAGATAAAGCATCGATATAGCTTTGAGCATTTTCTCTGCACACTCCGTTATCTTGAGGTACTGTCAAAGCAAATACTAAGCTATTTGCAGGATTAAAGTGAGCTTCTGCACTATGGTGCATAGCATCAGGTACTTTTGCAACTTGCTTAAGTGTATCTTTTACGGATTCATTTTGCATTTGAGCATGCCAGTAAACCGTATTTTCAAAGATTGAACCCATATATTGGTGAACAGAAGCAGAAATACCGTTTAGTTTAGCATCAGCCCAGAAAATACCTTCTTTTAACGCATCATTAACATTTAAATCTGCGGTCAAAGATTCTGTTGAAACAGCTTGAGCTGCATTCAACATTTTAACCATATCTTCTTTTTTCATTCCGGCATAAGCCAATGTGAATAATGCGTGGTCATCAAATGCTGAAAAACGTCCGCCTACGTAATCATGAATGTATAAATCGCCTAACCAACCATTTTCATTTGATGTACGACGCAATTCACTTTTTTCTGCGTTTGCATCAGTTACTGCGATAAAGTGTCTATTTGCCAACTTAGATGCTTCTTCAACTGATTTACCCTGTGTAACATAAGCATCGGTAAGCATTTGAAGGACTCTCAAGAAACCGTCTTTTGTTTCAAAAGTAGAACCTGATTTTGAAGCAATCATAAAGTTTGATTCTAAAACGTTACCCAATCTGTACAAGAAACGTTCTAAACTAGCTGAATCAACATCAGAATAAAATTCAATAACATCTTGTCTAACATTCAAACCGTTAATAGAAAGCATATGTTCTACTGTATGTTTTGAACCGCCAATACCCATAACGCTAAGTTTCTTAGCACCTGTTAAATTTCTCAAATTTTCTGCCAATTCATAAAGAGAATCAACTCTCTTAGCTTGTTCTTGGGGTAAATTAACCCAATTCAAGAATTGACCTTTTTGGTTAGCTCTTGATGAAAATTCACTAACAAATGTACCAACATTTGATGAATATTTACTAAAATCAACACCGCTGAAGTTAGTAACAAGATTTGAATTTTTAGTCAACATAAAAACCTCTTTCTTAAGTTAAATCTTACTCTTATATTTTATCAGAAAATAAAAAACTAATTAAATAGCATTTTCATTTTTCTTATCAATACCCAAAAATCTCTTTATTCGATTAATAGGTTTTGCATCTTCTTTAGCTTGCAAAGCTTCTAATTCAGCTTTTGCCTGCATAATTTCCTCATAAGTAGCATTTTCAGGATTTGCAACTATTGACGGATCCGGTAAAGTGCTTACAAAATCAGTAGCCGCTGCAATATCTGATTCTAACGCTAACCACTTAAACGACTTTATCATAGATAATGGTTTAGCTAAATTTCCGTCAATTACAACTTGGAACTTAGTTGTACTTAATGCCGAAAACTCTTCTCTGAAATTAGGTAATGCATCTATTTCAGCTTGTGTTACGGACTCACAGAAAAATTGGAATGCTTGAGCTGCCATAACGTTCAACCCTGGTGTAACTTTAACCAAATTTACCGGATTAACTGCTGCTAAAGGTCCAAGCATATTTGAGAACTGAGAACCCATTCTAGCCCTTAATTTCATTGCAGCATCATTTGTTAACAGATTCATTTGACCTGCGATATGCAAGCACAACACTTTACCTATGGTGGTGATAGGTTTAATTTCGACAATTCCGTTAGAAAATTCCAGATGACCATCCATATTTTGGAAGTGAGAACTTTCAATTGTTGCAATCGAACTAATTACAGAACCGATTGTGGTTTGGAAAAACTTAGATTCTCTAATATTTTCAGCCAAAATTAAATTTTCAATTCGCCCAAATGGACCCAGTTGACCGTCTACTATTGAAAAATCAACAGTACCCAACAGGGATTTCATTTGTTCTAGCTGAGTAGGAGCAGCTGCATTCATGTATATATCTGTTTCAAATGAAGCCGTTCCGGCCAATGTATCCTTCATATTTGCCAAAACTAATAAAGCTTTTTCTACATCAAAATTTTTGCCTTTTACCTTCACGCCCAAAAGCATGTCTAACAAGTGCATGTTAATCTGTCCTGTTACTTGTCCGCCGATTGCACTTGTTTTCAAATCGTTTAACCAAAATATATTATCTTTAATTGAAATTTTACCGCTTGTATTCTCCGCAATAATTGGAGATGCGTCTATTCGCTTAAAATTAATATTTCCTGAATGCACAACCAACGGCAAATCTGCCGGTTGAGATTTCGCACTAGTATTTACTGTTGTTGAAGATTGAGGCACTAGCTTGGTAGCAGCTTCTGCTACTGCAGTGAGTTTTGCAACATCTACATTGTTAGAATTTACGTTCATTGAATTAACAAAAACCAAAGGCAATGCATTCAAGTTTACCTGTCCATCCACATTAAAATCAGAACCGTTTACCAATAAATTATTAACAGCAAACAACATTCTGCGTTCTCTAAAATCAGTATAGGCCTCATTCAACGTTATAAATAATTCCGGAATATTTAAGTTAGCGATTTTAAACACACCTCTAATTTTAGGAGCTAATGCATCGCCAAAAACAAAAATCATAGTTTTATCTAAAACGAACTTAGAGTCTTTCAAAGCATAAATAGTGCCTTTTAACTCTTTTGGAATAGTTAATCTAAATAGGTTTATATATGGTTTAGAACCGAGTGCTACGGTTGAAGTTACAGATGCAACTGCACTTGAGTTTTGTATATTTTCATCTAAATAATCACCAAAATCAGAACTTTCATTTTTAACATACAAACCTGTATCTTTGATTTTAATTCGGTTTCCTTTGTAGTCAATATGAGCCTGAAAAATACTTTGTTTACCTTGCAATGTTTCAAACGTTATAGGTGTAAAATAATTTGCAGAATTGCACATCAATTGTGCAATTACAGCCATTTTTTTCATAGTTCCTTCAACTACTAACTTAAGAGGCATCGAACCTTTACCGTCAATAAAATACGCAAGGTCTTTTCCTAATATTTTTTTTAAATCATCTGCATTAATCTTTCCATCTGCAAAAAAGTTTATATTAGGTTCAGTAAGGTATTCGGAAATAACACCTTGAAAATTCACAATACTTGAATCGTTTAATTTTATCCCAGCACGGGCAATATCAACTTTGTTTTCATCCATAGAAAGTGCAAAAAATGGCAAATATAAACTCGAATTTGTTGCAGGTAACTCAAACTTAAAATTGTTATTTACAACAGACCCGTACAAAGTTGGAAATAACGTATCCAGTTTTATATCTAAGTCTTCGTTTGATAAAATAAAAGAATTTTTTCTATCTGCCACTATAAAGTTTTTTAGCCCAACATTTAAAATTGCCCTTGCCCTTTTCAATTCACCTTGCAAATCTGCACTCAACGACAAAACACCAGATTTAAGCAAAACCTGTTCTTTCAAAACAGATGGTGCAAAGACATCATAAAGCTCTTTAAGTGAAAGTTCATTGGTAAATAAATGCAAATCAGAAACAGCTTTTTCAGTAATTTTCCCATGTGCTTGCAAAACTGCACCATTAATGTTTACATCTGCTCTTTTCACATTCAGAGAATTATTATCCAAACAGATATCAACGTTTGCATTTTTTATAAGCAAGCCAGCTTTTTTGTCAGCCACACCTGCATTATTTACTTTTATATAACCTGAAGACCTAAACTTTTTAAAATTTGTTTTGATATTAGTATCAGCCTCAAAATATCCATATCCTGTTAATGCCGCTAAATTGTTAGGGATATGAAATGTATTTAAAACAGCCTTAGCAAAAACAATTAAATCATTATAGTAAATTTTTGAAGTTGAAACAGAAAAATCAACAAAAGGTCTTTTTCCAAATCCAATTTTTCCCATTGTTTGCATATGTGCTTTTGGATTAACATATAAATCCGTATCCAAAAAGACTCGTTTACCAAGGAATTTAATCCTTGCATAGCTATCAGGTAACTTATAGCCCGATAATGTCATTGAAACATTTTCTGCGTTAGCAAATCCTTTTAAAGCAATTCCTTTACGAGCCTTGCTAACTTTTATTTGTGCATCAAAATTTGTTTTAAAGTCATACATCTTGTAAGCATCAATCGGGTTAACAAATGGAATTTCTAATCGTTGAGTTGGATCATCTTCTTCGTCCAATGCAGGTGGCATTTGTGGAATAAATGAGCTTAAAATCAAATTAGCATTAATTTTAGTTTTCCCATCCACCAAAAGTTTTGCGTCAGTCTTAAGTTTTACTTTTTTACCATTAAAATATCCAATAACAAAATCCGTGCCTTTTAAGCACATATCTTGCTTATTTTTAGAATCATTAATAACAACTGCATAATCTTTCAAAGTAAAAGCTGGAACAATAATTTTGATTATTGAAGTGTCAAATGAACTTGATGTCTGAGTAGATTGAATTTTTGAAAAATCAGTGGTTTCTTTCTGTGCATTTACAATATCTTCTACCAACTTAACAATTTTATATTGCTTGCCATCTTCAATATCCAAATTAACTTTAGGTGCTATAACTTCTGCATCTGAAACTTTTACGGTTAAAAGTAACAATGATGGCAAAGAAATCCTAACTTTAATTTGCTCGGATGAAAGTAAATCAGAGTCATCAGGTAACTTTACACTCAAATCAGAAACAATAACCCCTGCTTTCAATAAGGGGGTAGTCGATATTTTTACATCAGAAAAATCAACCATTAACCTTGCCTGTTCTTTAGCTATTTGCTGAACCATCGACTTATACTGATTTAAATCAACAACTCTGGGCAAAACAAACAAAAAGCTCAAGTACACAACAAAAAGCACTGATAGCACAGTAATACCAAATATTTTTAAAAATTTTTTCATAATTTCAACCTCAACCAATTCTATAAACAGCGTAGCTCAAAAGGTGCGAATTATACAGAATTTGTTAATAAAAATTACAAAATAAGTTGCGTTCCAAATAACAATCTATGGGAATCAAGTTTATTTTGAGTTTGACAATAAATGTAATTTAATACAAATTTCAAAGCTTGTCCTTTGATATAATAATTTACACCTGCAGAATATTCACGTTTATCATTATTTGCAACTTTCTTGTCTTGGTCAAAGACATCATATCGTGCAATCAACTCCAATTTTCGATTCAACTTATACCCCAAAGTTGCGTACCATCCTTCTCTATGTTTAGAAGTCAACCCTGTTGCCCCATTTGAGCCATCACCATTTGCGTATTCAGCTTTTAGCCATAATTTTTTATATTCGTATCCAAGATAAGCTCCACTCACCAGATAATCAACATTATGTCTTTCACCCGCAGACACACCGCCACCGGCAGTTACTTTACCAAATTGACCGTTGGTTTTAGCTAATGGTTTAACATTTACCCAACCGTCAATTTCGCCCCCCGGCATAAATTCAGAAAAGAAAGTATCTGAGCTATATCCACCTATATTATAGTCAACATAAGAATAATCTCCTCTAACTTTTACCCCAACTTTTCTTACTGCAGAAAAATTTCTTGAGATTTGTGACCGACTCCACAATGGCAAAGTGTAAGGAGATTGTTCTCCTTCAATTCCAACTCCAGGTCTGGAATTTCCAAACAAAATTCTGTGATGAGCGACTCTATTAGTCTGAATATAAGCATCTTGAACCAACCGTTGCATATAAGAATAATTGGAAGATGGCGAAACATCCAACATAAGACTAAAATCTTCTTTCCCATCATTGAGTTTACTATCCAACAACACATTTATAATACTAACCCTATATGTAACATCAGAATCACCTTTT
>JAFQTK010000161.1 GCA_017409065.1 bacterium | reverse complement strand
CAGTGGCGGGTTTTCCACCAGACAGCCAAAAGAGCTAAAGTCCGATTGGTTAGGATTCGTAGCTGTGACGGGTTTTCAACCCTTCCGTCATTCTGAGGGGTGAGGAATCGAATCCCGAAGAATCTCACCGCCGTAAGCTTTTACCCTATGAGATCCTTCGGGCTAAAGCCCTCAGGATGACGAAAAATTATTTTTTATGCCTCGATTTTGTTCCCCTGTTTTTCGGATTTAAAATGAGGCTATTTGCAGGCGTTTTAAGCCATGGTTGTAAATATTTGTAAATAATTCCGATATTTTTTCTGATTCTTCTAAAGTTGTTTTTTTTTTGCCGAAGTTATAGATATACAAATTATAGTTTATTAGTTTAATAAGGAGAAAAACTTATGGAGATTAACTCAAATCCAAGCTATGTGTACAATATTAAAAACCAAAATGCTCAAGTTGCAGGTTCGATTACCGCCGAAACTATTGAAGAGAATTTATTTACGAACATTACACAAGAATTAGAAAACCAAGGCATAACTGAAGACTCCCAAATTGGTGACATTAATTTTGCTTCATTGTTTGCAAATATATTTGCAAGTTTACCAACTATCTTTGAAAATTTATTTAATAAAACTTCAAATCAACAAGAGAAAGCTGACACTAACGCAAATAAAATAAAAGATTTAGAAGCACGCAAGTCGGAACTTGAAACAGAAAAACAAAAAGTTACAGATACATACTTTGAAAAAGTAACAAATATGGATTCTAACGGCATGTTTTATATGGATGACGATGCCGCTGCCGTTGAAGAATACCAAACAAATATGGCAAATATAAATACTGAGTTGTCTAACATTGAAAGTCAGATTAGACAACTCAACACACAAGAAAACACTCCAAGTGCTGAACCCGCTCCCGAAGAACTCCAATACAAACTTGAAAGCGATACAACACAAGTAACTGAAATAGAAAATGGTTTTACTCTCACTGCAGAGCCTGTTAATAAAACAGATGATGATATCGACAGAGATAGAGCCGATTTGCAGGCACCAGTCGTTGATAATATTGATGGAAATAATACATTAATAAATGATGAAGTCATTGAGGAAATTGTTAGTGACAGAATTTCTGTCGATAACAATTTAGTAAATAATACTGCTCCATTCATTAACTGGACTCCGCCTAATGTAGCGTTAGAAGAAAAAAGTGACGCTATTGCAAAACAGATAGCTGAATTGACGGCTGAAAAAGTAAAATTACAACAAGAAAAAAATCTTGTTTCAGAAGAATATGTCCGATTAATGAACGATAAATCCGCAACCATAACCAGAACTGTCTTTGATACAGCAACAAATACAGAAAAAACGGTTACGGAAGAACTTAATTACGAAAACCTGCTTAAATCAGGGAAATATAGATTAATAGAACCAGAAACAGGTAATGTAACATTCCTAAACGAGAACGAAGTTGCTAGATATATTAAAAAAGAGGACTTTGAATATACTGATGAACACGGGCAAACTTGTTTGAATGAAAAAGCATATTACCGTGCATGCCGCGAATTTTTAATCAACATGAGTTGCATGCCCGCACTTGAGAACACTGAATATACTCAACAAATGATACTTAGCGGGGTATTAGGCATTCAAGAACAATTACCTGATGGTTCTTGGAAAACGGTTCAATTATCCGAAGTGGCAGACATCAACTTAGATTACAACACAAACAACGATAATGCAGCAGAAGCCGAATATCAACAAACAAGTTTGCAAATTCAAGCTAAAGAAAAAGCCATAGAAGAGCAACTTAAAATTCTCAACGAGGCATTAGCTGTTACAACTGAAACACCAACCAATTATCAAATGAGTAATTTACTAAATCAAAAAGCAGACCTGCTTCTTGAAAAAATAGAACTGTCAAAAAATTACACAGAAGCCATGAATGACACAAAATTAACTTATACCTTTTTCAAAGTAGTTACAACAGGAAAAGAATTTAAAGAAGATTTAAGTTATGAATATTTATGTGGTGAAGCTGGGGTAAACAACTACAGATTAACAGACCCTAATACCGGCAAAATACTATGTCTGGAAGAAGATGAAGTCCTAAAATATATTACCGAACCACGTCCGGACTACGAGGCATATTGTAACGAACATGGGTTCCTGATAGACCGTGAAGCATACGAGGAAGCTTGCAGAGCATATGATGAGGCTTGCCAAGAATTTATTGCTAACAACATGATTATAATGCCGGAACTTGCTGACCCAAATTGGCTTGCTAACGCACTGCAAACAAATGCTATAAGTGTTGAAAAATTCACTAAAAACCCTGATTTAGCGTTTGACAAAGGAAGTTGGAAAGAAACTCCGCTAAACGAAATTCCGGAAATCAATGTTGAATTTAACACGGATAATGATGCAAGTGCAACAGCGGATTACACATACAAAAATTTAAAAATTGATATGGAAATTGCTAAAATAGATGAGCAACTCGAAAATCTTAAAGACTCTAATACACCTTCTTATAAACCATTTATTCAAACTATTCCAGCTTCTCCAAGTCCGACTCCTTTCAGACATCCATTCATTTCCCCCAGCACAATCAATCCTTCACTTGATATACTATACACAACTCCAAATATCTCCACCCCCGAAGTAACCACTCCTGAAGTGACTACACCAAATGAAACACCCAACACAGAGCCTACTTCAACAAATAGCAACAAAAATTATATTGAGCGGCAAGTTGAAAGGTATGAAAAGTACATTGCAAAGTATGAAAAACAAATAGAAATCTTAGAATCTGGTAATGATTCTAACAAAGAAGCCAAAATCGCTTCTTTAGAACAAAAAATTGAAAAATATATGAGCAAGATTCAAGAATTAATTGATTAAAATTTAAAAGCCCCGCTTTAACAAGCGGGGCTTAATTTATCTTATTTCATTATTCATAATAATCAAATTCAATATGACCGATTTTTACGCTATCACCGTCTTTAGCTCCGGCTTGCACTAATGCCTCAAAAACCCCCATAGATTTTAATATATTTTGGAATCTATATATCTGCTCTGCATTTCTGGCATCCGTAACATTTGCCAGTCTGAACAATTTTCCGCCTTCAACAACAAAACTCTTTTTATCTACCTTATAAACACTAAATGCACTATCATCATTATCAAAAGCAGCATCATCTTCTTCCACTTCAACCTCGATTTCGGGTTTTGGAATCTCATCAACTTTAGTATTCATAAAATTTAACAACTCAGAAACACCATTTCGTGTAACGGCGGAAATCAAAAATACATCAGGATTTATAGCTTTAAATTCCTGATAATATTTTTCCACATCTTCTTCCAAGACAGAATCTATTTTGTTTAACACTAAAACCTGATAAACTTGAGCTAATCGAGTATCATGCTTAGCCAACTCTTCATTAATTTTCAGATAGTTTTCCATTGGATTCTCGAGTGACAAATCAACAATATGAAGCAAAAAACGACATCTTTCAACGTGACGTAAGAACTCATGTCCCAAACCTGTACCCTCAGATGCCCCCTCAATCAATCCCGGTATATCAGCAACAACATAACTATCGCCACTATGTTTTTTCACAACACCCAAATTTGGCACTAATGTCGTAAATGGATAATCAGCAATTTTGGGTTTTGCTGAACTTATAACACTAATAAGCGTTGACTTACCCGCATTTGGCATTCCCAATAAACCGACATCTGCAATCAATTTAAGCTCTAAATCCAAAGTTCGTTCAATCCCAGACTCTCCGGGTTCACAAAACTGCGGAGCTCTTTTTTGTGCGGTAGCAAAACGAGCGTTTCCACGTCCACCTCTACCGCCTTTAGCAACCAAAACTTTTTGCCCATCTTCTGTCAAATCTGCAATAATTTTACCGGTTGCGACATCCTTAACGATAGTTCCAAGCGGAACATTAATACAAATGTCTTTTCCACAATGCCCGTGCTGAGATTTTCCACGACCGTTTTCGCCATTTTCCGCCTTGAAAATAGATTGATATTGAAAGTCAAGCAAAGTTGAAATATCCGTGGTCGCAACTAAATAAACGTCACCGCCTTTACCGCCGTCACCGCCTGCCGGTCCACCCTTGTCGACATATTTCTCTCGTCGCCAAGCAACCATTCCATTTCCACCCTTACCGGATAGTATTTTAATTCTCGCCTTATCTAAAAACATACAATTATTATACAACAAACATAAAAATCCTCAATTCGTATGAGCCGAAGAAAAATAACATGGTGTAAGATGTGATATATCTAAACTAGACTTTTTAAGGTGAGGAAAATTGAAGAAATACAAGTTCAGACTGCAGACTGTTCTTGATATCAAGGAAAAGAAACTTGAGCAAAAGCTATTGGAGCTTGCTCGAATTGCTGACGTGTTAAACAAAGAAGTTGAGATCGAAAAACAGCTCGTAAACGAGCAAAACACCTTACAAAGTAAAATTGTCGCAATTAGCACAATTGACCCTCCTCAAAGTCTGTTAGAAATCCAAAATGCACGACATTACTGGAGTACATTAGGAACAAAAATTGCCAATCAAAAAGAACGAATCAAGAACGTGAAAGTTTTTTTACAGGCAAAACAAACTGAGGTTAACGAAGCGGTTAAAGAAAAAAAAGTTTTGGAAAACCTCAAAGAAAAAGAACAAGAAAAGTTTTACAAAGAATTTCTTGCTTATGAACGCAGAGAACTGGATGAAATGGCAACAGGCCGATTCATAAGACAAACAGCACAAGGATAACAATGACTACTGAATTAATTAACAATCTAATACCGAACATGGCTCAGACACACGCAACACAAGGTGCTGAAACATCTGTTTCTAATAATTTAGAAAATATTTCTGATGATTTTTCTAAAGCATTAGATAATGCAAAATCAAAATATATATCAAAAGAGCATAATGAAATTAAACCACACAACGAAAAGTCATTATCTAATAAAGAATTGCAGAATACAGAAGCAAAAGAAAAAACAACAACGGAAACAACTGATAAAAAATCTACAAACAATGATTTTGAAACTTCTTCAGAAAACACAGCAGACCCAATCAACACAAATTCACAAAAAACAGATACAGAAGTAGAAGCAGAAAAAACAGAAGAAACAAACAAGACAGATACTCAAACGTCTGAGGATAACATTCAAGATGAAGAAACCAGCTTGCTAAACATAACAACGAGCGAAACTGATACTTCAACAACTAATGAAGAAAGTAATTTTGAAGATAAAAACTTCAAACAAACAACTTCTGATTCAATTGAAGTAAATGAAAACGAAAATTTTGACAATCTTATAAAATCACAAACAGAAAACAATGAAGTTATAGCCACAACACAAAAAATATCAAATGAAGCTTCAGCAAACACAACCTCATCCGCAGTTATATCTGAGGATGAACAACTAATCAAGGCAACTGATATTACATTGAAAAACATCAACACCCCTACTGTAAAGCAAGAAACGGCTAACCCAACTGAACTTAGTAATACAGAGCCTACAAAAACAGAAGATATCAACTTTTCTCAACAAGAGGATGTAAGCATTGAAGCAGAATCGATTAGCCTAACAACGGAAGAAATTGAAAATATTGAAAATGAGATACTTGTTAAAACTGAAGAATCATTAGACAGCATAAACGATGAGATAGCACAAGAAATAGCAACAAATGAAAAAGACACAAACAAAACACAAACTAAAATTTCACAAGGAATAATTGATGAAATGGACGTGACAATTCGTTCTGTTGAGTCTTCTGAACTTCAAAGAATGCTGCAACAAAATAGTAACAACAACTCAGGACAAACTTCCGGCAACGCACAAGAAAGTATTATAAAAATGTCCATTGAAGGCATAGATAATTCAACAACATCATCATTCGAAATGCCCACATCAACACCTCAAATAGAAATATCTAATGTTGAAAACACATTAAACTTAAAACAAGTTAGCATGCCTAAATCAGAAAATATTTCTGACACAGAAATACTAAGTCAGATAAACAGCAAACTTACCTTGCCACAAGAAAATACAACCAACAAAGTAAACATAATTCTTCAACCTGAAAACTTAGGAAAAGTTTCTGTTGAAATTATGCGAACTAATGAAGGTATAAGTGCAAAAATGATTGCTGAATCGGTACAAATCAAAGATTTATTAGACAAAAGTATCGAAACATTGAAAAACACTCTTGCTTCACAAGGTGTAAATGTTAACAACATTTCTGTAAAAGTTGAAGAAAGTTCAGCTTCACAAAATGCAAATTTCGGTTTTGAACAAGAACAATTTAACAGAGAAGCGAACCAATCTAATCAACAACGAAATTCTGAAAATTCACAAAATAAAATCAACGAAAATCAAACAAAAAACTCAATAGAAAACACAAATACACCTGAAGATACAGAATCGAATGAAACTTCAGAAATAACAACCGATACCGAAATAAATCACAACGGAACAATAAGCATTTCGGTTTAAAGTAAAAATGGGAGAACGAGGTAATAAAAATGAGCAATAGCATTCAAAGTCAAATAACAAATATGCAAAGCTACACAAATATTCAAAAGGCACAGGAACAAGCAATTAACGGAGCATCAAAAGAAATGGGGCAAGATGCGTTTCTTTTGTTAATGATGGAACAGCTAAAATATCAAGATCCGCTTGCACCTGTCGGAAACACTGAATTTTTGGCTCAACAAGCAGCATTTACACAAGTAAGCGAATTACAAAAATTAAATGATGCTATGAGCGTAAACTCACAGGTAACACAAGCTTGCTCGTTGATAGGAAAAATGGTTGCAATGACTGACCCTAACGATGCAACAAAATTCATAGAAGGAGAAGTTTCCGCAGTAACTTTTTCCGGTGGTTCTGCACAACTGGTAATAAATGGTTCGGAATATCCGATGAATAATTTACTGGCAGTAACAGAAATGCCAACTTCAAATAACAACACTAATACTGAAAATAATTCATAAATTAAAATATACGGGAGGAATAAAAAAATGTCACAAGCAATGTACACATCAGCCAGCGGAATGAGCAGTGCTCAAACAGCAATCAACGTAGTTGCAAACAATATTGCCAACATGAACACTGTTGCATTTAAAGAATCAAGTGTAAACTTTTCAGATGTATTCTACGGGAAGCTTTCCGCAGGCTCACCATCAACTTCAACAAGCGGCGGTGTTAACCCAATGGAAGTCGGATACGGAACACAAGTTTCTCAAATATCTCAAAACTTCACAACCGGAACGTTCCAATCAACAGGTAAATCAACAGACTTAATGATTCAGGGCAACGGATTTTTTACAGTAATGACACCATCAGGGGAAATGCAGTACACAAAAGCAGGTAACTTCTCAATTGACAACAACGGTTACCTTGTAACTCCAAGTGGTTTCAAAGTACTGGGAACAGATACCGCATTTGGTACAAGTGCTGATGAAACACCCGTAAGAATCCCACAACTTGTTCACTCAGAAGTTACAGCTAACACTGAGGCAGGCAGCAAAAAACTTAGTGACCTTAACGGTATAGACGGTATCACAAAAGGAACTTTCGGAATGAAAGTAACATATACAGATACAAACGGAGATGAACAAACTGTAACAATTCAAGCCACCATAGGAGAAGATACAAAAAACCTAAATGACATACGAGATGCATTTAACGCACAAGTACCAACTGAGTTAAAAGACAAAGTTAGTGCTGTTGTTGAGGATGGTAAATTCAAGTTCAAAACAACTGCTCCTGTGACTGAAATGGCAATGGCAACTGGCACATCCAACTTCTTAACTGAAACAGAACTTGCAGTGGCTGATTTTGAAGGCGGAATAATGGAATCCAAAACTTTAGATTGGAAAGGCTCTCTTAGTGCAAGCGTAAATAAACAATTAGACCTCTCCGCTTCTGATTATGAAATTTATGAAAACGGTTCTATTGAAGTTACATACTCAAATGGGGACAAATTAAGAGTTATGCGTGTTGATAATTCACCTCAAATTGAATTTCAATATACAACAAGCAGCGGTATTACACTCAACGGTAAAGAAATTAATGTAAGTGAAGATGTGGCAACTGTTGGAAACTTACAAATTCAATTAGCTCACTTCATGAATCCGGACGGTCTTGAACAAGAAGGTAACAACCTATACAGTATTGGTATCAACACTGGCGAAGCAATTTATGGTATCGCAAACTCCAGCCTTTTTGGCGGAATCAAAAGTGGCGGTCTTGAAGCTTCAAACGTTGACTTAACAAAACAATTCTCTGATATGATTATTGCACAACGTGCAATTGAAGCTAACAGCAGAGTGTTCAACACAGCAAACCAAGTTATGCAAAGTCTTGTATATCTAGGTCAATAATTAATTAACAACTAAACAAGAAGAGAGCCATTTATCAAAATGTGCTCTCTTTTTGTTCTCTCTTAATATATCAACCTTTTTTGGCTCTTCTCCAAAACCACACAACTGATGAACAAACCCCAACTAAAGCGGCAGAATAGCATATCGCTTTTGCCAGATATTCCCTACGCTTAAAAGATAATTCTTCATAGTTATGCTTATCTTCTAAGCGTTGAGAGCCAAAAGCTACTCTTGAATATTTTTGTTTTTGAACACGAGAATCTCTCGCACTATTAATTGCTTGAATCTTCATATTATAAATTTTGTTTCAATACTTCTAACCCTGATTTTTCAATATTTGGAGTATCAATTTCAAACATATGGAATCTAGCTTTACCCAAATCAACTGAAACTGTTTCATCATCCGTCACTTGGAAATAACTATTTTGACCATATTGCGGTGCTATATTTTTAAGTTTAGTTCCCGGTTTAAGTCCAGGGACTTCAACCAAACCTTTTTGACGGTTATTAACATCTCTGTTTGCAATAACTAAAAGTGTTTTTCCATCTAAATGACGAGCATATGAAATAATTTGATCATCAGTATTTTCATCAGTATTCAAAGGAATAAATGAACCTTTTGTTATCACATCTTCATGTTCTTTTCTTAACTTCATCATTGATTTCATAAATTCGCCGATTTCAGGATGTTTTCCCCCCGGTTTTCTTGAATGATTAAACAAATCTAATTTACCACGGTGAACATCATGTTTACGTTTATCATCCGTTTGTTCATAAGAATAAGCGTTCTCATATGAATACAAATATTCATCACCTGACTGGAAGCCGTCAACAAAATAAGGATTTAACATTGGCAACGTAGCTTGCAAACCTGTTGTCAAATTACAATAATCCGCTCCGCCGTGAAACATTGGTGAAATATCATCATGGGTGGCAAATGAACCTATCACGGATTTTCCCTTTTCCATTCCCTTTTCATTAGACATCTTTAGATTTTTCTTAACATAATCAGTGAGTTCACCTGCTTTTGTCCACTCGTTAAAAATATGGTATTGTCCATAATATGTATCAAAACCTGCTTTCAAGCTGTCTTTAGGTCTATCGTACATCATATTCAACTGTGGTGAAGCATCTTCGTATGTATAAGTTTCCGCCAACCAAGCAAAATTAGGGTCCTTAGAATGTGAATAAGGAATAATTATATCCCAAAATTCAGAAGGTTTCGCACGAGCAACATCAGCTCTAATCCCGTCAACTTTCAAATCAATACACATATCCACAAATTGTTTATGTAGTTCAATTAAGTGCGGATTCAATGTTTTTTTACTTTCATCCGCCCAAGGATTAAACATTCTGATATCATTCCAACCCTGTGGGGTTTTGGCATTACCGTTTCTTTCATGTGCCATTAATTCCGGTCTTGATTCATATAAGTCGCAAGATGCACAACTAGGCAAATCCAACATCACACGAATATCTTTTTTATGACATTCATCAATAAAATACATAAAATCTTTGGGTTCTCCGTAGCGGGAGGTGGGAGCATAGTAACCCGTTACCTGATATCCCCAGGATTTATCGTAGGGATATTCACTCATGGGCATCAATTCAATGTGGGTATATCCCATTTCCTTTGCATAGGGAATCAACTCCTCCGCCATCTTCCGATAAGAAAAAT
>JAFQTK010000160.1 GCA_017409065.1 bacterium | reverse complement strand
GCAATCCACCTGCAGCAACGACTTTTGAATGGTTTTCTTCGCAATGTTTGCGTGCTTGTTCCAATGCGTAATTCTTAGCGGTTTCATAATTCTCGGATTCAGGAGTAATTCCTTTTTTCTCTAATTCTTCTTTTGCAAGGTATTCTGGGTTGCCACCCAACAAGATGTCTGTACCGCGTCCTGCCATGTTTGTAGCGATAGTAACAGCACCGTATCGACCTGCTTGTGCAATTATATAAGCTTCTCTTTCGTGGTGTTTTGCGTTTAATACGTTATGCTCAATGCCTTTTTCTTTTAATAAGTTAGACAGATACTCAGAGCGGTCAATACTAATAGTACCAACAAGGACGGGTCTGCCTTCGTTATGCATTTCAATAATTTCATCAACCACGGCTTTGTATTTTTGAACTTCGCCTTTGTAAATTACATCAGGCATATCTACTCTAACGTCTTTTTTGTTTGTTGGAATAACTGTAACTTCTAAATTATAGATTTTGCCAAATTCAGCTTCTTCTGTCATTGCTGTACCTGTCATTCCGGAGAGTTTGGGGTAAAGTCTGAACAAGTTTTGGAATGTAATACTTGCAAGTGTTTGGGTTTCATCTTGAATTTTGACACCTTCTTTTGCTTCAACAGCTTGGTGCAATCCATCGGACCAACGTCTGCCATCCATTAAACGACCTGTAAACTCGTCTACAATAACAACTTCACCATTTTTGATAACGTAATCTGTATCGAGTTTAAATAATTCTTTCGCTTTTAATGCTTGAAGCAAGTGGTGTGCGTATTGTGTTGAAATATCAAATAAATCTTTAACCCCGATAAGTTCTTGGGCTTTATCAATCCCCTCTTCAGTTAAAATAACGTTTTTATTTTTCTCATCAACTTCATAATCAACATCTTTTTCAAGTTGTGGTGCTATTTTAGCCATTAATTTATAGGTTTCAGCAGATTTATCCAGTCTGCCTGAAATAATCAACGGGGTACGAGCTTCGTCGATAAGAATTGAGTCAACTTCGTCGATAATAGCATAATTAACAGGTCTTTGTACTAATTGTTCTGCAGAACCAGCCATATTATCACGCAAGTAATCGAAACCAAATTCGTTGTTTGTGCCGTATGTAATATCACACAAGTAAGCTTTGCGTTTTGCTTCAAAGTCACTGCTCATTCTGTCAGAAAGAACTACGCCAACTGTTAATCCGAGGAATTTATATATTTTCCCCATCCATTCGCTATCACGTTTTGCGAGGTAATCGTTTACCGTAATAACGTGAACACCTTTTCCTGTTAATGCGTTAAGATAAGCAGGTAGAGTTGCAACAAGAGTTTTACCTTCGCCGGTTCTCATTTCTGCAATATGAGCTTCGTGCAAAAATATACCACCTATTAATTGAACGTCGAAATGTCGCATGTTTAGCACACGTTTTCCAGCTTCTCTTACAACAGCAAAAGCTTCAGGGAGCAGTTTATCTAATGCTTCTTTTTCCAGTTTTCTATCTTCATAAACATTTGCGGATGTTGGGCGTTTTGCTAAAATTTCTTTAAATTCAGCTGTTCTAGCCCTTAATTCTTCATCTGAAAGCTTTTCAAATTCAGGCTCTAAAGCATTAATATGTTCTACAATGGGCATAACTTTTTTAATTTTACGCTCATTAGGATCACCCAATAATTTTAAAAGTAAACTCAACATTATATAAAAACCCTCGTCCCTATTATTTAATCAGTCAAAATTGACTGCCTAGTTAATTTTACCATAAATAAAAAATAATAATCAGTCTTTTGGGTATATTTTTACGATGTAGTTACATAATTAAACTATTGTTCCCCACAAATCATATTCACTAGCATCAGTAACTTTTACGGAAATAATATCTCCCGGTAAAACAGGCTCGTCTGATGGCTCAATGAATATCATTCCGTCGATTTCCGGGGCATCTCTGTATGTTCTTCCGACTACCCCGCCATCATCTGTCATAGCTTCAACAATACAAGGAATGGTTTTGCCTATTAGGCTTTGGTTAATATCTTTTGATATTTTTTGTTGTAACTTCATAATTTCATTTTTGCGAGCTGTTTTGATTTTAGCTGAAACTTGTTCATCCAAATCATAGGAGTATGTGTTCTTTTCTCTTGAATATTCAAAAACTCCCAGTCTGTCAAATTTCATTTTTGAAATAAATTCTTTTAAATGTTTAAAATGTTCTTCGTTCTCACCCGGATAACCGACGATGAAAGTGGTTCTAATCGAAACTCCATCAATATTTTCACGAATTTTGTTGATTAATGCTTCGTAACTGACTCCGGGACGTTTCATTGCTTTAAGTATATCAGGATGCGAGTGTTGTAGTGGAATATCTATGTATTTTACAATCTTTTTAGAGTTTTTAAATACATCAATTAGCTCATCTGTAAACATTGATGGGTAGGCATACATAACTCGAATCCATTGGATTCCTTCAACTTTCTCTAATTCAGTAAGTAGTTTTGCTAACGATGGCTTTTCGTATATATCAATACCGTAACTTGTTGTATCTTGCGCAACCAAAACAATTTCTGTGACTCCCTTTTGAGCCAGTTTTTTAGCTTCATCAACAATATTTTCAATTGTTCTGGAGCGGTAAACTCCTCTGAGTTGAGGAATAATGCAATAGCCACATTGATAGTTGCAGCCATCAGCTATTTTAATATAAGAACTGGCACCAACAGTGATTTGTTGTCTTTCAATCATTTCTGGATAAATATATTCAGGCTTTTCTGCTATTTCATATACAAATTCGTCTTTATTTGCTGTAATTCTTTTTACAACATCAACGATTTTTGCGATATCTGAAGTCCCAACCATTGCAACTGCTTCCGGAATTGCTTCGTGAATTTCCATCTTATGTCTTTGTGGTAGGCAGCCTGTTATTATTACTTTTTTCCCTTCATTCACCATTTGCAAAATAGATTGAACGCTTTCGGCTTCTGCATCGTGGATAAATGAACATGTATTGACAATAACAACGTCACATTCAGTTTCATCTAGCGTTATTTCAAATCCGGCTTCGGCTAACATTCCAAGCATTAATTCACTATCAACAAGATTTTTTGCACATCCGTGATTTATCAAAGCAACTTTTTTCATTCGTTTTTCCTTAATACAGTATATTCGGGAGCTCCTAATATTTTATACACAACATGATAATTTTCAAATATCCAATTGCATAAATTTGATGCATAATCCAAACAAATATATTGTTTCCCGTACTCTGTCATATCTCTGTCAGTTATTACAAAGTATTCAGGTTTATTTTGTTTGTAGTGGTTTATTATGTTGTTTTCACCGAGGGACTCGACGTACATAGGGATTAAGTTCCCATAATAATCATCGCTTTTCCTATTTGTTAGGAAATTTATCATGTGTCCTTCGGGAAGTATAACTATTTTGTCGTTTTTATCAGTTTTTTCTAATATAAAATTCACTAATAAAGCACTTGCTGTTTTATTTGTTGCCGACGAAATCCAGCCCTTTTGAGTTTCTATTTTAGATTTGTATAATCCTCGTCTGGTAAACTCAGATTTTAAGGGCGGTGTAAGTAAAATTATGCAAGCTAAAGCTAAAATTAATTTTAAATATTTTTGTCCTTTAAAATAATATTCAGATAAAACTAAAGTTAATGCCATTAGCAAGAATGGGAAACTATATATCCCATAGAAGCCCAGTTTGCATATAAATATGGATTTTATCGATAATAAGATTAACGCAATTAAACATATAAAATTAAATTTATCAGTAAATATCTTATTGTATTTAATTAGGCAAAGACAAAGTGTTGCAATTCCAATAAACGTAAAGCCTGTTTTATAAATTAGTGTAAGCAAGATTATTGCGAGTAATGTTTGTAATATGTAAGAAGTTGCTTTGTGTGCAAATGTTTTTTTTGCTACAAATTTCCAAAGTAACAAAATTAAGCAGAATATTGAAAGATTTTTAAGTATAGAAATAGAGGTAGTGAGATTGAGAAATACTCCGTTATTTTGATAAAAATAAGTTAAGCTTGGAGCTTGTGCGATTCGTCTAAATAAATCAATGTTGTTGATAAAGTCATTAAAATTTACTCCACAGGCAAAAACTGAACTAAATGACACTATTGGTATTATTAAGCCAATCAAAACCAGTTTTAAAAAAGTTTTAAAACTCTCTTTTTGCAAATAACATACCAAAGGAAAAATTAACAAAAATGGTGCAAAATCATATTTGAAAGCAAAAGCTGTTCCGGCAAAGAATGCACTGAAATATAAAAAGTTGTTTTTCTGAGTTTTTAAATATTTTAATAGGCAGTACAATGACACCAGCACAACCAACATTCCATATGTTACGGCAAACGAATATGGAACTGTATAATTGAAAATATGCATTTTAAAAATGCCAATAAAAATTGTGAATACTGGAATCAAAATAGCATAAAATCTATCCAAAAACTGTTTGGCTATCAAGTAAACAAGTATAATTATCCCTAATCCGGCAATGTTACCTGCTATGTGAAGTGTTAATGTGTTAGCCCCAAAAAAATTATATAAAATCATATTTATTTGGTAAGCTAAAGCCCCGTAAATATTAAAAATATCTTTATATAAAACTTGACCGTTGAGCATTTGTTCCGGAATGTAAAATTCTCGTCCTGTGTCAATAGCGACATCACCTTGTCGACCCCAAAACAAACAAAGTCCTATAACCGTAAGTAATACAATTCCTAAAAATTGTAGTGACTCTTTTTTATCCCAATTTTTCATAAAACAAGTTTATTGATATTATTCTTCTTTGCAATAAGCAACGTAATATTGCCCAACAATGTTTCCAAATACTGTCACTAAGTAGAAACAAATGATTGGTAATATAAGGATACCAACTTTTGCTTCAAATAATAAAAGTGTGGCCAGTCCACCTAAAAATACTACTGTCACTAACATTATCAACATGACAATATAGTTTTTAGGTGATTTTTGAAATAATTTTTTGGCTCTAATTAGGTCAAAAGCAGCGAAGAACTTGTCTTTTTCACAAAAAGACATCATTAAAGCAGGTAACATCATTAAACAATAGACGAGTGTTATTGTTAAAACTGCATTGGAAATCATTGCTGCAAATGGTGATATTGCTACTAACATGTGGTTCATGAAAAAGCCTACCCAAAACACTATGAAAAGGATTGTCATAAATGAAAATAGTGCAAGGAAAGCCTTCAATCCACGGAAGAAAAGCTTTTGCATTACTTCATCCCAATCAGGTACTGCATCTTCTTGACCTCTCATGTATCTGCGAATTGTTGTCACAAAATACCCGTAAACACTTGCGAGCATCCATATTGAAAATATTAGCAAGACTATTGCACCAATATTGATTAAAAATAAAGAAATCCCAGGAGCAGGACTATGTCTGACTATTGAATCCAAAATCGGACTAGGTCCAACTTCGCTATGAATTATTTCAAAAGAAAATGCAATTACTTTTATAAAAAAGAATAAAAGTGAACCTATTAAACTTTTTACAAACCAATTTTTTTGTTTGAACAAATATGTAAATGCATCAACAAAATTCATAAAACACTCCTTTTCACTCTTTTAAATTACAGTTGTTTTAGTAAATTGACCATTTCAATAGCACCTTTAGCGGCATCAGCTCCTTTGTTACCTGCTTTTGTGCCGGCTCTTTCAATAGCTTGTTCAATGTTGTCTGTTGTTAAAACTCCAAACATAACAGGTATTCCTGTCGCAAGCGATACTTGAGCAATCCCTTTTGATAATTCAGCTGATACATAGTCAAAATGAGGCGTTGAGCCTTTTATGATAGCACCGAGTGCTATTATAGCTGCGTATTTTTTAGAATTGGCAACTTTTTGGGTAATCACAGGAATTTCAAAGGCACCGGGTGTCCAAACAACATCGATATTGTCTTCGTTTACACCGTGACGAACCAACTCATCTATCGCTCCGCCCAAAAGTTTTGAACCGATAAATTCATTAAATCTTGCAATAACGATACAATATTTTTCAGTTCCACCAACTAAATTTCCTTGAATTATATTTGCCATGTTTTTTCCTCTTAATCAATACACATAATAATTTTAAAATACCCTGTATAAATATTACAACTATTTCTAAAGTTTTACAACATATTTGATAATGTTATATAATGCAATTATGAAAATTCTGTTTATAACCGATTTGATACCGATAGATGATAATGAAATTTGTGCAAAAGCTCTTATCCCTATAATTAAAGAGTTGCAATTTGATAACATTGTTGATGTTATCCGTCCTAATTTCCTTGTAAACAGTCTAATTCGTGGGAAAATGATTAAACCCGATGGCAAATATTCTTTTAACGGGGTGAATTTTTTAAATTTAAATTTTATTACACCATTTTGTTTTCCATTAAAAAACAAGGTTATTAACCTTTCAGACTATGACAAAATAGTGGCTCATATGCCAAGTGGAATACTTTTTGCAGAAAGACTTATAAAGGATTTTGGAAAACAAAATAAAAACACTAAATTGCCACAACTTGTTTATGCTGTTCATCAATCTGATATTCAGGTAATGACTTCGTGGAAATATTCAATTTATTTCCAAAATTCACTCATAAATGCATTTAAAAGATGTGATGAAATAGCTTGCCGGTCAATGCATTTGAAAAATAAATTCCTCAAAATTTTACCCGAATGTGAAAATAAAACTATTGTAAAAAGTTCTAAAATTCCACGCAAATATTTTGTTAGTGAATCTGAGATGTTGGCTAAATTCGAAAATGTTGAAACGATGAACTTTGTAACAGCCGCAAATATGATAAAACGTAAAAATATTGATGTTTTGATAAAGGCTTTTTCTAATTTTAAAGAAAAAAATTTTAGATTGAAGATAATAGGGGATGGGAAAGAATTTAAAAATTTGCAAAAGCTGGTTAAAAAACTTGCATTGAACGATAAAATAGTATTTACGGGGAAACTTTCTGCGGATGATGTTTTCAAGGAAATGCGTTCATCCCAAGTTTTTGTGCTACCTAGTGTAAATGAAACATTAGGTTTGGTTTATCTTGAAGCTTCAGCAAGTGGGTGTTTTTGTATTGGTACAAAAAACACCGGTATAGATGGAATTTTTTTAGATAATATAAATTGTTTTCTTTGTAATCCGACAATAAAAGGTGTATCTCAGGTCTTGGATAAGACCTTTAATCTGACAAAAGATGATTTTCAAAATCTTTTGTTGAATAGAAAATTGATAGAGTCTGAGTTTATTTCTTGACGCAACTGTTAAGATATTTTAGCGTGCTTAATTTGTTTTCATATAAATATTTCAAAAAATTTAAGTGTGCATGACTTGTTGATGAAAAAAACAGATTGATTTCAAATCCATCAGAACAAAATGGCTCATAATCATATACAACGTAGCTGTTGTACTTGCTTTTCCATTCTTTTCTATCGACACGGCAGTTTATCTCTTCGGCCAAATCTTCAAGCCAGGCAACCATGTCTTTGTTTACATCTTTAACTTCAATTTGCTTTCTATTGTTCAGATCTTCTTTATATCTTTCTGTTAACATAGCAAATCTCCAAAGTCTATCTCTCTAAAACCATAAAGCTGTACTATCAGCTTCATTTTTAGTTTACATATTTTTATATTTCAAAAAAACACCAAAAAGTATCACACCCATATACTACTAAAGGGCTATTAAAAAACTTTAAATAATACGAAAATATATTTAGCTATCTAATGATTTTATTCCAACTTCAATATATTCACCAAAGTTGGCTTTCATAGCATTAACAAAATCATTGGTTGCATTGACCCAAAAACCTGAAGAAGTGAGGATTTTTTCCCCATCCATATTATCAAGCTTAAACATCAATGGGTCAGAACCTTTGAAGGTTACAAGCAGGTCTTTCATGCTCATTAGCGTTTCAAATGTAATATCTTTCTTGAGTGCTAGAGTTACAACGTTGGCATTTTCAACCGGACGAACGCTATCAACAACAATACTTATTTGATCTTCTTCTTTTCGTTGGACTTTTCCTGAAAATATGACTTTTTGTTCATTTTCAACAAAAGAATTAACTTCTAATAGTGTTTTGTAAAATACTACAAATTCAATTTTTCCGGTTAAATCTTCTATCAAACCGGCTTTCAAAAATTTAGTCGGGTCTTTTTTAAATGGCACTTGTCTAACTTGAGTTAAAAGCCCACAAATTGTGACAGGTTTATCAGCAGGCATTTCTGATAATTCTGCAATATTGTGTGTAGTCAAAAATGGCAGACTGTTTCTTATTGATGACAGCGGGTGACTCGTAACGTAAAATCCAAGGTAATCTTTCTCAAATTGTTGAATTTCTTTGTCTGAAAATTCACTTTCATCCCCTTGCATTTTATATGAACCGCCGCCAAAACCACTGTCAGCACCTAAAGCAGCGAACAGACTTGCTTGTCCCAGTGCTTTTGATTCATTTTCTCTTTGTGCTTGAGCAATTATTGAATCTAAGTTGTACATTAGTTGCTTACGGCTCTTTTCAATGTTTGCAAATGCACCTGCCCGAATCAAACTTTCCATTGTTCTTTTATTAAGGGATTTCAAATCGACACGAGTGCAAAAATCGTACAATGATTTATATTCACCATTGGCTTCTCTTTCTTTGCAAATGTTCTCAATAACGGCTTCACCGACGTTTTTGATTGCACCCAATCCAAATCTTATATTGTCTTCATCTGGTGCAAAATCTGAGAAAGATTTGTTAATGTCAGGTGCTAAAACTTTAACACCGTGTTTTTGACATTCAGCAATGTACATTTGAGTTTTATCTTGATCACCCTTTACACTTGATAAGAGTGCAGCCATATATTCTACGAAATAATGTGCTTTTAAATAAGCAGTTTGATAGGAAACAAATGCATAAGCTGCGGAGTG
>JAFQTK010000159.1 GCA_017409065.1 bacterium | reverse complement strand
TAGCTACGTTGTATCTTAAGTGTTGTCTGTTGTTTCTTACTGAAGCGTCATTATTATCATCATCAGCCAAGAACTTCATGTTTCTTTGATCTCTGTCATCCATATTGAATGCGTCTGTGTCTGTATTAGTTCCATCAGCCATCGGAGAATCTTGTCCCATAATATGGATGTTAAGTATCTTATCAGCTGTCGGAACACCTACTTCATCAGCCTTAACTTCGCCTTTGACAACTACGTTAATTGAGTGACTGAGGTCGTTGTAAGGTAATTCACCGATTGAACCAGCAGGTTCTTTTTGATTCAAGTTAGCAATAACTTCGATATCACCACCTGATATAATACCAGGGTTTTCACCGCCACCATTAAGAACACTATCACCTGCTTCAATTTTAACGTTTTCACCTGCGATTATGTTTCCTTCAGGTCTATTGTGAGGGATGATGATATCTTCATTACCACCAATATATACATCTTTGCCTGCTTCTACTTTATCAACTGTCAAGTCACCGTATCCGTAGATATAAACACCGCCTTGAGGCGCTGACGCATCTAATTTATCACCTACTTTAACTGTTAGGTAGTTATTTGGATCACCTACGTTGTCGTTGTTAGATACAAGATGCATGTTACCACCTGAGATGATTGCAGGACGTTTGCCGTTATCAGTTTGGTGAATAAATCCGTCAGATTCAATTCCTACGTCTTTGCCTGCTGATACTTGACCGATAGTAATGTTATCTTTTGAACCGATGTAAACCCCGCCTTTTGGAGCTGTTGCATCGAGTTGTTTACCAACTTTTACTTGTAAGTAATTATTTGGGTCACCTACGTTAGCATTAGCTGATTCAAGTTTCATGTTACCACCTGAGATAATTCTAGGGTCTTCAGGGTTAGCTTGAGCAACTTGGTGCAAGTTGTTTTCAGCTTTTAAGCCAACATCTTTACCTGCTTCTACTTTATCAATTTTCAAGTCACCCAAGCCTTCGATGTACACACCACCGTTTGGAGCAGCAGCATCTAATTGACCGCCTACTTTAACTGATAAGTAGTTGTTTGGGTCACCAACATTGTCATTTTTAGATAACAATGTTAAGTTATTTCCTGTTGTAATTGCAGGTTTATTTGCATTTTTAACTTGATGAATATATCCGTTAGCTTTGATTTTTGCATCTTTAGCTGCATTAACTTTACCAATTGTTATATTTTGAGGTGCTGTAATATCTATACTACCCTCTGCCGCAGTAGCATCTAATTTACCGCCTACATTAGCCGCAGTAACTGCTATATCAGTTTTAGCATCTAATGTAAGATTATTACCAGTGATTGCATCTACCGCTGTAATACTATTTGCTTTAATAGCTGCATCTTTGCCTGCTTCTACTTTTGCAATGTTTAAATCACCCAAGCCTTCAATATAAACACCACCTTGAGGAGCAGATGCTTCTAACAAGCCTTCTAAGTCAACTGATAAGTAATTATCAGAAGCCCCAACGTCTTTTTTATTAGATTTAAGAGTTATATCATTACCCGCACTGATTGCCGGTTTAGATTCTTTGTTAGCAGCTTGCAAGATAGCACCATCACCTGTGATTTTAACATCGTTGCCTGCTTTAACTATATCGTTGATTGTTAAATCGCCACCTTGAGCAATTACCACATCATTAGCTGCTTCAATTGTACCTACCGCAACATTTCCTACTGTTCCGATATTAACATTTGCTTTTTCTGCAGTAGCTTTTGCATTGAGTTCGCCACCAACTTTTGCATTTGTAACAACTACGCCATTAGCAGCGTTTAGTGTCATATTATTACCTGCTGTTGCGTTTACTGCTGTAATAGAATTAGCAGCCAAATTAACATCCTGTCCTGCTTTGACACTGGCAATGTTTAAATCTTCACCATTGATAAATACATCACCAGCAGCTTCAGCTTCAAGCAAACCACCGACTTCAACATTAACCGGAGAATAAGAATTATATTCATCTACACCGCCAATATATAATGGATAGCCGATAGAACCTTCTTCAGATTTCAATATCATATCATTGCCTGACTTAAATTGGATATTATTATAACCACCAACCACAGCCGAATCTTTATATATAGAACCTTTAGCCTCAACAACTAAATCATTTCCTGCTTCAATATAATCAACCGCAATATTGCCATCACCTGATATATTTGCATCGTTTGCAGCATTGATTAAACCAACTTTTGCAACTGCATCTACAGAATGTAAGTTCACATCGTTACCATTAGCATTGAAGAATCCGTTAGAAGAAACTGTAATTTTATTGTTTGAACCGTTTGCTTTGATATCGCCTTTAGTGTTAAGCTTAATAGCCCCGGCAGTACTTGTAATCATTGCACCTTCAGGTCTTTGCTCAGTAGCAAGAATACCGTTTTCTGCGTTGATGCTTACATCACCTTTTGCTTCCAACACACCATATGTTCTGTGGTCAGCATCCAGTGCAGTATTCGGTCTAATCGTAACTTTATCAGTTGCTGTAATATCCATAGTAGATGTGGAGTTTACTTTACCGTCAACTAATATATTTTCACCATTTACAGTCAATTTAGTTGAAGAAATATCACCTAATCTAGCTGTACCAAGAGTTTTTAAGTTAGTTTTTCCACCGGTTGAAGAAATCAAATCTACAGCCTCAACAGTAGCATCAATAGCTCCTGCTGCACTTAAATCAACTCTACCTGCAGAACTAATTTTTGTATTTTCTTTTTGAACAATATCATTATCAGCAGAAATATGAACACCGTCGAATCTAAATGTGTCAGGAGCTTTAATACCTGTTGATAATTTTTTGTTATCTACTAATCTCAAAGTACCTTCAGCAGCACCTCTTTCTTGAATAGTAACATTTCCGAAAGTAACATCTCCACTGCCTGCTTTAATATCAATGTTACCTGATTTCAAAGTAGCATCATTCATATCAATGTCACCTTCAGCTGAATGTACTGAAATATAACCATTGTCAGTCACAGTCAAATTACCTGCTGATTCAATACCAACTTTGCCATTCAATCTTACGATTTCTTTAGCTGTTATATTTTCTGCAACATTCAAATAGCCATTTTCTGCGTTCAAATAAATTTTATCAACATTAGTAATAGCTTCTGTTGTTGTCAAAGTGCCATGACCTTTGTTTTCGATTTTTACGTTAGCACCTTTAACAGTTCCTACATTCAAGTTTGTAGTATTATTTGCAACAGATGCAAAACCTTTGTAAGAACCTTTACTTGCAGAAGTTTCAGAAACTTCTACATTTAATTTCTTGCCTTCTGCAACTTTTACATTCAAAGGAAGAACTGTTGTTGCTTCACCATAGTTTAATTCTTGGTTATACAACATCATTTCACCAATACCACCATCTTTTGCAGAAAGTGAAATATTACCTGCTGAATCCAATCTTAATTGAGCATTAGAACCTAAGTCCAAAATATCGCCTGTATTTGTGAATAAAGAAATATCCCCAAGAGTTTCAGCTCCTGCGGTTGTAGAAATAATACCACCATCTTGGAAATAAATTCCGTTACCTGCTTGAATGACTACATCCCCAGCAGAATAAATTTTTCCACCGATTTCAACTAACGCATTACCACCTGCTTTTAAATTAGCGAAATCAGCTTCTGACAAAACAATATTTTCTGCTGCAGTACCAACTGCACCAGCTTTTTCAATTAAAGATTTATAATCAGTTTGTGTGGGTGTAATCATTTGCAAACCGGCAACGTTAAGGACGCCACCAGCACCAACAGCCATCCCCTCTGATGAAATAAACATAACATTAGCAGGTAATTGACCACCGGTTTTAAAAGAATTTAAAATACCATTAATGTTAACTTTAGTGTCCACCAAGTTAACATATCTGTTTGCACCAAGCAAATTCGCAGTACCACCTGCACCAATATTAAAGTTGCCAAAATGGTTTATACCAGTACCATTTTTAACAAAATTGGATGTAACATCAGTTACATTGCCAGTTCCGCCTGTAATATTCGTCAAACTGCCGACTCCGCTGGCTCCTGCCGTAATGTTGTTAGCCCCATAAGCCACATTTACAGGCATCAATAAAAATGTTGCTACGGATGTTAATGCCACCCCTCTTTGTAGCTGTTTCTTTAGTTTTTTGCTCTTTTGCATAATTTCACCCTTTTTTTCGATACACTACTATGCATGTTTTATCGGCATTTACAGTCATTTCTTTAGAATTTTTAGACTTATTTTTACAAAAATTTACAAAAAGATTAATACTTAACTTATTTTTATTAATAATTTTTTTCACAAAAACAAATCCGAGATAATGATTTATCTCGGATTGTTTTTATGTTGTATCGAATATCTACTGATTACATTCCATTCATCATACCTAAATACAAGAGCATAGATGAAGTGAATCTATCAATTCCTTTAAATTCAAGACCTGCTGTACCTTTAGCTGAATCTACTCTTACAACTTCACCTTCAACTGTAAAAGGAAGACCTTTGTAATCAACAGTCATTTGAATTTTTTCACCAATTTGAGCATCTTGTGTAGTTTCAACAAGCATACCTTGTTTAGAAATATTCAAAATGTCTTGAACTTTAGCACCTGATTCTGAACCTGAATCAAGAAGCGTATATTCGTTGTTAGAAACATTATATCTTAAGTGTTGTCTGTTATTTCTAACTGATGAATCATCATTTTCACCACCGGTTAGATATTTCATGCTTCTTTGATCTCTATCGTCGATTTGAAGCTCATCACCAGAACCTGAACCGCCAGGGTTAACGTTCGGATTATTATCTTGACCAATAATATGAATATTCAAGATTTTTTCAGTTTCAGGAACTCCGATTTCATCGGCATTAACTTCACCCCCAACGATTACGTTAATTGAATGTTCTAAATCATCGTATGGAAGTGTTCCAATTGTGCCTGCAGGTTCATTTTCATTTTCGTTTGCTGTTATGTTAATATCACCACCTGCAATGATACCAGGATTTTCACCGCCACCGTTGAGTACACTGTCACCTGCTTCAATTGTTACATCTCCGCCCGCTTCAATGTTACCATCCTCTTTATCGTGAGGAAGAATAATATCTTCATCACCTTTAACTACGACATCTTCGCCTGCTTCAATCTTATCAATTGTCAAATCGCCATAACCTTCGATGTAAACACCGCCTTCAGGAGCTGCTGCATCAATTTCACCACCAACTTTTACTGTTAAGTAGTTATCAGGGTCACATACGTTGTCATGGTTAGATTCCAAATGTAAGTCTTCACCTGCGATAATTGAAGGTCTTGGACCGTTATCAGTTTGGTGAATATAGCCATCTGATTCAATACCAACATCTTCTCCGGCTACTATTTGTCCGATAGTAATATTATCTTTTGAACCGATGTAAACACCACCTTCAGGTGCAGTTGCATCTAATTGACCGCCAACTTGAACTTGTAAATAATTATTTGGGTCACCTACATCTTTTGTTTCAGATTCAAGTTTCATGTCACCACCTGCGATAACTCTTGGATCATCTTTGTCGGCAGGAGCAATCTGATGAATATTTCCTTCAGCTTTTATTCCAACATCTTCTCCGGCTTCAACTTTATCAATGTTCAAGTCACCAATACCTTCAATGTAAACACCACCTTCAGGAGCTGCTGCATCTAAGTCACCACCGACTTTAACTGTTAAGTAATTATCAGGGTCGCCTACATTGTCCTTAGTAGATACTAAGTGCAAATCATCGCCCGCAACTATTGAAGGTCTTGGACCGTTGTCAGTTTGGTGAATATAACCATCTGCTTCGATCTCAACATCTTCACCGGCAACAATCTGACCAATTGTCAAATCACTTGGAGAGCCGATATACACTCCACCTTTTTCAGCATCAGCATTCAACTCACCGCCTACTTCTACTTGTAGATATTTGTTTGGATCGCCCACATTATCTGTTTTTGATGTCAATGTCATATCATCTCCGGATTTCAATGATACTTCACCTTCTTTTGTTTGATGTACATAGCCTTCTGCTTCTATTGTCAAGTCGTTTCCAGCCTCTACCAATGTACCGATTGTTACATCTTCTCCGGATTTAATATTTACATCATTTCCTGCTTTCACATTATCTACTGTTGTATCTTTTCCGGATTCAAGATTAATGTTATTTCCGGCTGTTGCATCTGTAATAGTTAAATTATCATCAGCCTTAACATTTATATCTTTGCCCGCTTCCACTTTATCAACATTCAAGTCGCCAACGCCTTCGATATAAACACCACCTTCAGGAGCTGCTGCATCTAAGTCACCACCGACTTTTACTGTTAGATAGTTATTTGGATCACCGACATTGTCTTTGCTTGAAATCAAAGTCAAATCGTTTCCTGTTGTAATTGAAGGTCTTTGACCATTATCAGTTTGATGAATATATCCGTCTGCATCAATTACAGCATCTGTGCCAGCAATAACTTGACTAATTGTCAAATCTCTTGGAGTTCCGATATACACTCCACCTTTTTCAGCTTCTGCATTCAACTCGCCGCCGACTTCTACTTGTAGATATTTGTTAGGATCACCCACATTATCTGTTTTTGATGTCAAGCTCATATCATCTCCTGATTTCAATGATACTTCACCTTCTTTTGTTTGATGTACATAGCCTTCTACTTCTATTGTCAAGTCGTTTCCAGCCTCTACCAATGTACCGATTGTTACATCGTCACCTGATTTTACTGTTACATCATTTCCTGCTTTCGCATTATCTACTGTTGTATCTTTTCCGGATTCAAGATTGATGTTATTTCCTGCTGTAGCGTTATCTACTACAAGATTTTCATTTGTTTTAACATTAACATCTTTGCCTGCTTCGGCTTTGCTTACGGTCAAATCTCCCAATCCTTCGATATACACATCTCCGTTTGGTGCACTAGCTTCCAATTCGCCGCCTACTTCTACGCTTAAGTAATTATCTCCTGCTCCGACATCTTCTCTATTTGATACCAATGTCATATCTTTTCCGGCACTTACTGCAGGTTTATTTACTTTATCCGCTGCTTGCAAGATTGAGCCTTCTCCTGCTATTGTTACATCATTTCCACCTTTTACGATGTCATTGATTACTATATCTGCTCCGTTTGCTATTGTTACATCCTTTGCAGCTTCTATTTTTCCTACTTCTATATCACCTTTGGTTTCTATATTTATGTTAGCTCCGTCTGCTTTCGCTTCTGCGTTTAATTCTCCGCCTGCTGCTACTTTTACGTCACTTTCTGTTGTTCCGATGTCACCTGTTGTTGCTTTCAACGTTACATCTTCGCCTGCTTGGATTCCTTCTGATGTTTCTGCTTTATCTTGCAAGATTTTTCCTGCTTCTACTTCCACATCTTTTCCTGCGGTTATTGTTCCAACTGTCAATTCTTCATTTCCGTTGATATACACTCCGCCTTTTCTGCTTCTGCATCCAACTTGCCGCCTACTTCTACGCTTAAGTAATTTTCAGGTTGTCCTACATTCGCTTCTTTTGATTCCAACGTCATATCGTTTCCGGACTTAAATGCTACTTCTTGTCCTTTTTGTTCGATATCTTTTGTTGCTTCTACTTTTAAGTCTTCTCCTGCTTCTAACAAGTTCTCTACTTTGACTTTTCCGCCTGATACTATTTCTGCATCTTTATTCGCTTTCAAGTCTACTATTGTCATATCTTCGCCGGATTCTAATCTTATGTCCTCTCCTGCTTTGATATCTGTTACTTTCAACGCTTCTTCCGCTTTCACATTCACATCTCTGCCTGCTTCTGCTACGTTGATTTCTACATTCTTTCCGGATTCTAAGATTAAATCTCTTCCTGCACTTACTTTATCTGCTACTATATCTTCCGGTGTTCTCAAGCCTAAATCCAACGCTGCTTTCACATCGTCTACATTTAATGCTCCCATTCCTTCGATATATGCACTTCCTTGAGTCGATTCTACGTCCAACTCTCCGCCAAAGTCCACTGTCAAGAAGTTATCTTTTGCTCCAATATCTTCTTTGGCAGATTTCAATGTTATATCTTCTCCAGCTTTTATTGCCGGTTTTTGAATTATGGTATCTGATTGTAAAATTGAACCAGTAGCATCAACTACAACGTCTTTTCCTGCTGCAATTTTACCAATAGTCACATCGTCAGGAGTGCCGATATAAACACCGCCTTGTGGTGCTTGAGCATTCAATTCACCACCAACAGAAACTTGCAAATATTTCTCAGAATTACCTACATTATTTGTAGCTGAATTCAAAGTCATATCATTACCGGACTTAAATGTAACTTCACCCGCTTTTTTTTGTTCAATTGAACCTTGGGCATTAATTTCTAAATCATTGCCTGCTTTAACGAGATTATTAACCATCAAATTCTGTTCAGCATCTATTGTTACATCTTTAGTTGCTTCAACAGTACCTACTTTTGTATCTTCTAAAATTGCAAGATGAATATTTGCGGCATCAGATTTTGTTTCAGCATTTACTTCACCTGTTTTTGCTTGAACTTTCAACTTATTATCTTTTGAAGCAATATCACCTGCTGTTGCTTTTAAGTTTACATTTTCATAAGCATAAACACCGTCTGCACCTTCTTTGGTTGATTGAACCATACTTCCGGCTGTTAGATTAACATCATCTATGCCTATTATTGTACCCATTTTTAATTCATCACCAATGTTAGCATTTACGTTATTCTGAGCTCTTGCATAGTCTATATCTGCCGAACCACCGACATTCATTTCTATATCTGCTACTGCTCTTAGTTCTTCTGCTACTAAATTTCCGTTTGTATTTAATACAATATCATCTCCTGAAATTGCATAGCCTGCTGTTATTCCATTTTCAGCACTGACTGACAATAATGAAGAACCATTTACATTATCCACTTTAGCGGTTGTTCCTGCTGTTATTACCAAATGTCCTGAGGATACTCCGGCATCCGGATTTAGACCTAATGCGTCAGCATTTGTTACCTGTGCAGCCCCTTTATCAGCAGCTATAGTTATATCGCCTTTTTCTGCTCTTAAATTATCTGCGGACAAATTATTTTCCGCTTTTATTGTTATTCCGTTTGGTGCGACAACATTCTTTGTAACTGCATCTTTGCCTGCAGCTAATTCAACTTGATTGCCCGCAAAGACATTATTAGCGTTTAAATCTTTTGTTGCGTTGATTTTCACGTCTTTGCCTGCTTCTGCTTTAGATACTGTTAAATCACCATTTCCATTAATGTAAACACCACCATTTAAAGCAGTAGCTTCTAAATTATTGCCGACTTCTACGCTTAAGTAATTTTCAGGTTGACCCACATTCGCTTCTTTTGAGTTCAATGTCATGTCTTTTCCGGATTTGAATGCTACACCCTGAGTAGATTGTTCAATATCTTTAGCCGCATCAACAGCTAAATTTTGTCCTGCTGAAATTATATCTTTTACAACAATTTTACCGTCAGCCTTAATGTTCGCATCTTTGTTAGCATTAATTGTTCCAACATAATCTAAACCATCAACCAAGTGAAGATTTACATTATCAGCATTTGCATTAACCTTACCATTATTCATAGATAAAGTAATTTTGTCATCAGAACCTAATGCTTTAATATCACCTTTAGTATTAAGGTTGATATCACCTTCTTTTACATTAATCATAGCTCCAACAGGTCTTTGCTCAGTTGCAAGAATACCATTTTCAGCAGTTATGTTAATATTATTTTCTGCATTGATTACACCATACGTTCTGTGCGTTTCATCCAAATATGTTTGTGGACGAATAGTGACTTTATCAGTAGCCGTAATATCAATTCTATCTTTAGATGTAATTTTTCCGTCTACTAATATGTTATTACCGTCTACTGTTAATTTAGACACAGTAACATCACCCAATCTTGCAGTGTCTAAGGTTTTTAATGTTGTTTCTCCACCTGTTGCTGAAATCAAATCAACAGCTTTAACAGTTGAGTCAATTGAACCTGCTGCAGTTAAATCTACACGTCCTGCTGAATTAATTTGAGTATTTTGCTTCTGAACAATATTATCATTTTCAGATACAATATGAACTCCATCAAATCTAAACGTATCAGGAGCTTTAATACCTGTTGATAATTTTTTGTTATCGACCAATCTCAAAGTACCTTCAGCAGCACCTCTTTCCTGTATCGTTACATTACCAACAGAAACATCTCCACCTTTAGCTTTGATATCAATATTGCCACTCTTCAAAGTTACATCATTAACATCAATACCACCGTCTTCTGAATAAACAGAAACATAACCATTGTCAGTTACAGTCAAATTACCTGCTGATTCGACACCAACATCACCGTTTAATCTAACAATTTCCTTAGCTGTTATATCTTCATTAATATTTAAGTATCCATTTTGTGCGTTCAAATAAACTTTGCCAACATCAGTAATAGCTTCGGTTGTTGTCAAAGTTCCATGACCTTTATTAACAATTTTTACATTTGCACCTTTAACAGTTCCAAGATTCAAATTTGCAGAATTATTCGCAACAGAAGCATAACCTTTATAAGAGCCTTTAGCACCTGTTGTTTGTGAAACTTCTACATTTAATTTTTTACCTTCAGCTACTTTTACGTTTAAAGGAAGTACAGTTGTTGCTTCACCATAATTTAATTCTTGGTTATACAACATCATTTCACCAACGCCACCTTGTTTAGCAGAAATAGTGATATTTCCGTTAGAATCAAGTCTAACTTCGCCATTTGAGCCTAAATCCAAAATATCGCCTGTATTAGTAAATAGCGATATATCACCAATTGTTGAAGCACCTTTTGTTGTCGAAATAATACTTCCGTCTTGGAAATAAATTCCGTTTCCTGCTTGAATTACAACATCACCGGCAGAATAAACTTTACCATCAATTGTAATTAATCCGTTCCCACCAGCTTTCAAATCCTCAAAATCTGCTTCTTTCAACATAATAGCAGTAATAGGATCACCAGGTTTTCCTGCTTTATCAACCAAAGATTTATAATCAGCATAACTAGGTGTAATCATTTGCAAACCGCCAACATTCAAGACACCATTTGCCCCAATAGCCATTCCTTCCGGAGAAATAAACATTACGTTAGCCGGCAATTGTCCTGTTTTTTGGAAAGCATTCAAAATACCATTAATATTTGCCATGGTATCAACCATGTTCACATATCTGTTAGCACCCAAAAGATTCGCTTTGCCATCTACGTTAAATTTACCAAAATGGTTTATCCCTGTTCCATTTTGAACAAATCCTGATGTGATATCAGTTACATTAGACTGACCGCCTTTAATATCGGTCAAACTACCGACACCACTGTTTCCTTGTGTAATATCGTTCGCATAAACGACATTGACTGGCATCATTAAAAATGTCACAACAGACGTTAAAGCAACACCTCTCTGCAACCCTTTTCTGAATCTTGTTTCTTGCATGTTTTACACCCTTATTATCGATACATCATATACTCATTTAAATCCCCTGATAGAAAAAATTTCCTAATTTGGGGACAAATCAGCACAAATGTTACATATCGTAACATTTGTGCATTCATAGCCCTAATTATAGAGATTCTTTTTTATTTTTCTCTCTAACTAATCTTGTCAAATCCGGTCTTGTTGTAACTTCGAAATGGAAACGACCTGTTTTGTGGTCAGCCTCATAAGAAGTGTTAACCAGACCAAAGCCCCAGTACAAGCGAGCCATTAACTCGTTTGTCATATTAATTCTCAAACCGGCACCTGTACCAACCAAGAATTGATTATCCGGCAAAGTTCCGCTTGTATCTGAGAATATACCACCGTGATCAACAAATGCTGCAAACTTGATGATATCACGAGGACTTATATAACCAATCTTTTCACCGCCAATTTTCTTAGGCAAGAAAGGAATTGGAGTTATTATCTCTGCAGTAGTGTTATAACCTGATCTACCGATTAAAACACCTTCTGAATAACCTCTGATAGAAGACATACCACCTGTTTGATATTGTTCTATCCAAGGAAGTTTATCCGTTGGCGACCATTGACCAGCTACTCTAAATTCACCAATTATGCCGTGTCCAAAGTCGTGCAATCTTACACCATTACCTTCATATTTGAAAAATGCATCATTGTGTCCATCAGAATCAAAGTATCCAACCGTACCATAATGGCCTGTTAACCAAATACCTTTTGGTGTATCCCAGCGAGCATTCAAACCCTGAGTACCTGAATATGTACGAGTTTTGAATAAAGTAATATCTGAAACATCAGTTGATGTTAACTTAATATTAGCTGCTGTATATGAATTTAAAGACATATTTGGCTTTTGAATAATCGGATGGCTAACATATCCTGTATAAGCAAATGTCTTACCTTTAATTCCAAAATCCTTGAACGGACCGTTTTTGATAGATACATGGTTATATGAGAAAGAACCGCCCAAACGAGTTCCTTTACTATTTATTGGAGCGTTATAATCAGCGAACGCAACTTGTGAATGTTTACCAAAATAAGCACCACCAGCAAACTTATCTCTTATGCCAAATAAACTATCGGAAGAAATAATCGCACCGCCTCTGAGTACACCGATATTTTCACGACCCATATTATCAAATACACCGGTTATATGGAACGGGAACTTGTCATCTGTTTTGATATCAACGTCAGTTGTTCCAACTTCTTCACCCGGTTTAATCTTAACGTTCAATTTAACATCGTTATTATTATTGAAGGTAATAACTTGCTTTTCCAAAGCTCTAAGCTTAAACAAATCACCTTCTTTTGTGTCAATTCTATTGGTTATGTATGAACTTCTTGTCCATTTGTTGTTTTCTACGTTGATTTTACCAACTCTGCCTTCATACAAAGCAATCTGCAAAACACCATCACTTACAGTTTGTTCCGGCAAATACGCACGAGAGGTAAAATAGTCAGAACCAACGTAAGCCTTTGAAATTGCTTCAATAACCTTATTTATTTCTTCAATACTGACAGTACGGCCAATCAACGGAGCCGCAAATCTTTGAAGCTCTTCTTCCGTAAATACTTCAGATTTAGGGAATACAACACGTTGAACATTAACGTGAATTTTTCTATTTTCAACTTGTCCGGTTAATGCACCAGATTGCTCAATTTCTTCAATTCTTCTGTTTATTTGCTGTTCCGCATTTTTATCGGAATTTTCAATAGCATCCTTACGCTCATAACTTTTCTCAATTTGCTGAGGTGCAAATCTTTCAAATGAACTTTGTTGGATTCTACGCATTTCCGGAGTATTTGCCGGAGCTGCATCATACGCAAAAGCAGTACAAGGTACCGTTATTGCCATTCCTAGAATAGTAAATAGAAAAATCTTCTTCATTTTATATCCATTCTTTCTTTAAATAATACTACTGTTTACCGCCAGATTTACCTAATATCAAAGTATTTAGCTTACGATATCGTGTCTATTTATGATACTATAAATAAAATTATTTAACATAATCAGATTAATGTATTTTGATAAATTTACACGTGGGAAATATATATTATTCAAAACATGAAAAAAAATCAATTTGCTAATCCACAAGTTATTGTAAAAAAAATTAACAATAAAAAAAATTAACTTTTACAAGTTTTGAAGTATATACAAAACATCCTGATAAATCCTCGTATTGCCTATTATACCTAACCTTTCATTGTATAATACGTCTATCCGATTTATATATCGGCACATTTTTTAAATACTTTAATTTATCATACACATGATTTACATTTGTTTACATAAATTGTAAAATTAACACTAAATATGTAGTAAATTCGGAGAAAAAATGAAAGCTCTTATTTGGGAAGAAAAAGGAAAAATAAAACTGACAGACAAGGAAAAACCACAAATTACAGCACAATCAGATGCTATTATAAAAGTTACACTCTCAAGTATTTGCACAAGTGATTTGCACATAATAAACGAAGCCGTTCCATTGGCAAAACCCAATATTGTTCTTGGTCACGAATTTGTCGGAGAAGTAGTAGAAATTGGCTCAGGCATAAAAAATTTCAAAATTGGTGATAGAATCAGTGCCAACTGTATAACTTTTTGCGGAAAATGTTACTACTGTAAAAAAGGATTTATAAATAACTGTCAAGAAGGAGGCTGGGAACTGGGATGCAAAATAGACGGCTGCCAAGCTGAATTTGTAAAAGTTCCGTTTGCAGATACCTGTCTAACAAAACTACCCGATAACGTGAGCTACGAAAATGCTTTATTCGTCGGAGATATTCTCTCTAGCGGCTATTTTGGGGCAGAGTTGTGCAATATAAAAGAAAACGACACAGTTGCCATTATCGGCTCAGGACCGGTTGGACTATGTGCAATGCAATGTGCAAAACTTTTTGGGGCAAAAAACATTATTGCAATAGACATAGACCCAAAAAGACTTGAAATTGCAAAAAATTTGAATTTAGCAACAAAAATTATTGAGTTTAAAAATCAATATATTGAAAATTCCATATTAAATCTGACGAATGACCGTGGGGCAGACTGCGTAATTGAAGCTGCTGGCACAGAAGAATCGTTTGAATTAGCTTGGAAAATCGCCAGACCTAATGCAACAGTCGCAATCGTCGCAATATACGAGCAACCACAAATTCTGCCTCTTAACAAGATGTACGGGAAAAACCTTACTTTTAAAACCGGTGGGGTTGATGCAATTCATTGTGCGAAATTGGTCAAATTAATATCAGAAAATAAGCTTAACACTGATTTTTTAATCTCTAAAAAATTCCCACTCAACAAAATTGAAGAAGCTTACGAATATTTCAAAAATAAAAAAGACAACTGTTTAAAAGTTGCAATTACTCCATTCGAATACTAATTTTATTTATATCCTGCAAGTAGTTGTTTTCTTTTATTCTGTTATGTTATAATAAAAACATTACCTAATTATACAAACTCAGACTTAGTGTATGGGAAAACAATCAAGACAATATAAAATCATTATAGACAAAGATAAGGTTCTAAGAGAAGTAGAAAATATTGCGAACTCAGAAAAAATCATATCAATACTTTCTGATAAAAACTATTTTGATTCAAAAATAGTTCCGACAAAGGTTCATTCGCAAAGAAAAAACTTCTTGGAACACGCAAAAATCTCTCCTATTATTCATTCGGGAGAATACACAACATCTATGGCCTTAGACGTTACTAAAGTAGCAATAAATACCGCAATAGATTTGATAGACAGCGGCTTATATTCATATGATTTAATGCCACACAATTACACATATCATAATGGCGAATGGTTACTTTACGATTTTGGCGCTATTGAATTAATATCCAAAAGGACAAAAACACAAACCAGAAGCATGTTTAAAATTTCTTTTAGCTCATTTGAACTGCTAAACATAGTTAGCCGTAAAAATCTTAAACATTATTTTTTGAACCGCATATCACATTTGGATTTACTAAAAATGATTAATGTAAAAAACTGGATGATTTGGAGCATTAATCTCACCTTAAATTTAATTCTATGTAAGCTTAAACTACATAAACAATCTTATATTAGATTACTAAAAATATTTAATACTTATGAAAAACAGTTTAAACGTGAATATTATGATTACACTCCATCGGAAAATGACAAAATTTTACACGAAAAAATAAACAACATAATTTCACAACATAACATTCGCTCAATATTTGGATTGGGTGAAAAAACAGCACAATGGGCACTAGAATCAAAATCTGACATAAAAAAGTTTGTGTACTTAGATGATTATGAAACTTGTGATAAATTCTATAATTACATTTACAAAAATAACCGTGTGGAAATTTACACAGCAGTAATCTACCCATTTATGCAAGATGACTCTATTGATGAAAATCACAAATACAGAGGAATTTACGACTATTTTGCACAAGAGAGATACTGTGCTGATGCAACGCTTATATTGGATATCGATGAAATAACCAATAATACAATATTTGACTTAAATGAATTTTGCTCAAATATTACTGAATTTGCACAAGAACTTTTGCTTATAAAACTTTCACCTGAAAAAGTAACAAAATTTGAAACTGAACTAAAAAAATACTTCAATAAAATCACAAAAGTTGAATGTGGAGAATATTTCATCCTTGTAGCAGAAAATAAACTAAAAAAATCAAAAGATTACTCAAAACTACCAAAATACGAGAATGAAAATCGAGGAAAAGACGCAAAATCACATTCTAAAGAAATTATTAAAATAATAAAGAACTCATAATTTTCTCTCAATAAAAAT
>JAFQTK010000013.1 GCA_017409065.1 bacterium | reverse complement strand
GTGCTAATTCAAACGCTATTTTAGGATATACCAACCCTGCAAAAATGGGATTTGATATTGTTCATTTGAATTTGCATAAAACATTGGCAACTCCTCATGGCGGTGGCGGTCCTGGAGCAGGTCCTGTTGGGGTTGTTGATGAATTGAGAGAGTTTTTGCCTGTTCCAATTGTTGATTTTGACGGTGAAAAATATTTCAGAAAATATGATTTAAAAAATACAATTGGTAAGGTCAAAGGTTTTTATGGGAATTTTGGTGTGCTTGTTAGAGCATATACATATATTTTGATGATGGGTAAAGACTTGAAACGAGTTAGCGAAGATGCGGTGTTGAATGCTAATTATTTGAAAGAAAAGTTAAAGGATGTATATCTTTTACCGCATGATGAGATTTGTATGCATGAATTTGTTTTGTCCGGTGATTGGCAAAAAGAAAAGGGTGTTGATACTTTGCATATTGCAAAACGTTTGATGGATGATAAATTCCACCCACCAACCGTTTATTTCCCTTTGATTGTTCATGAGGCAATGATGATTGAACCGACAGAAACTGAAAATAAGGCTCGTTTGGACGAATTTGTTGCTGTTATGAGAAAAATAGCAAAAGAGATTGAAACTAATCCTCAGGAAGTGCTTGGTTATCCAAAAGCTACACCTGTAAAAAAAGTTGATGAAACATTGGCTGCAAGAAAACCTGATTTAAGATGGATTGGAGAATAAGAGTGAGCAAGGATAAGTTTTGGCTTGCATTTGCTTCAATAGAAGAATTAGGCTCTTGTTTTGTTGAAAAGCTTTATAATCATTTTGGATGTATAGAAAATGCTTGGACTATTTCTTCCTCAGAGTTGGTCAAGGTTGAGGGACTCACGAAAAAGCAGATTTCTTATTTCTTGGAAAAACGAAAAAATATTAATCCTGATGAATGTTATGAGTTTATTCTTAAAAGAGGAATTAAATATATAACTTTAGAGAGTGCAGATTATCCAAAAATGCTCAAGGAAATTTATAATGCACCGACTGTTTTGTTTATAAAAGGTGATTTAGGTGTTTGTAATCTTGATAAAACGCTTGCTGTTGTCGGTTCTCGTCGTGCAAGTTCCTCAGCTAAAGAAGTTTTAAATAAAATATTATTAGAATTTAGTGGAACTGATTTGTGTGTTGTTTCAGGCTTGGCTGCTGGTATTGATACTGTTGCACATAAATCTGCATTGGAAGCAGGTGTTAAAACAATTGGGGTTATAGCAAGTGGATTTGACCATTGTTATCCATCTGCTAACAGGCAATTGTATAAAGATATTGCTGATGGTAATGGGGCAATTGTTACTGAATATTGGCCTACTTTTGAGCCTCTTAGTTTTAGATTTCCTCAAAGAAACAGAATTGTATCAGGACTTTCATATGGTACTTTGATTGCAGAAGCTGCATTGAAAAGTGGTGCAATGATTACTGCAAATCTAACTTTGGACCAAAATCGAGAACTTATGTGTATGCCGGGTTCGTTGACCAACCCAAATACGGAAGGTATTTATAAATTATTGCAAGATGGGGCAACAATGGTTACAAAAGCTGAGGATATAATGAATGCTTTGGGGTGGACCTTTAGTAAAAATAATCAGGTTAGAACTACCAAATTTGATTTATCGGAACAGGAACAGAAGGTTTTTGATATAGTGGCTGTTGAACCAAAATTATTTGATGATATTATGAATTTAACGAAAATAAGCTTTGATGATTTGATGTCTGTCTTGACAATGTTGGAGCTTAAGGGCATAATTAAACAGATTGATGGAGAGAAATACGCTTCTTGCGTTAAGATATAAAGAATTATGGCAAAAACGGCTACTAAAAAGGAAACAACTAAATCAACAAAAGGTAAAGTGCTTGTTATAGTCGAGTCACCTGCAAAGTCTAAGACTATCAAGAAGATTCTGGGTGATAAATATATGATTGAAGCAAGTTATGGGCATGTCCGTGATTTGGCAAAAAAAGGCATGGGGTTTGATGTAGATAATGATTTTCAACCAACTTTTGTAGTGATTCCGGAAAAGAAAAATGTCGTAGATAATTTGAATAAAGCAGCCAAATCAGCTGATATTGTCTATTTAGCATCCGACCCTGACCGTGAAGGAGAAGCTATTGCTTGGCACGTTAAGGAAATCTTGAAAGTGCCTGAGTCAAAAATCAGAAGAATCGTTTTTAATGAAATTACTCCAAAAGCTGTTCAACATGCAGTAGATACACCACATGAGATTGATATGAATTTAGTTCATGCACAACAGACAAGACAGATTTTGGATAAACTTGTAGGTTTTAAAATTAGCCCTGTTTTATGGGAAAAAATGAAAAACTATAAGCTTTCTGCAGGCAGAGTTCAAAGTGTTGCTTTGAAAATGATTGTAGAGAGAGAAGAATTAATAGATGCTTTTGTGCCGGTTGAGTATTGGAGTATTTCAGCGGATTGCGTTAAGGATAAAATTCCGTTTGTTGCTGAATTAACAAAGTATCAGGGTAAAAAAATAGAAATTGCATCTGAAGATGATGCAAACAAAATTTTAAAAGAACTAAGCGGAAAAGATGTTGCGTTTGTAGTTTCTAACATAGCTGAAAGAAATACTACAAGAAAGCCAGCAGCTCCTTTTATTACTTCAACTTTGCAAAGAGAGGCTTCATCTAAGTTGGGCTATGGAGTTTCCAAAACAATGCAAATAGCTCAAAAGTTATATGAAGGTATGGAAATTGATGGCGAACCCGTTGGTTTGATTACTTATATGAGAACAGATTCAGTTCGTATTTCTGATGATGCACAGGTTGCTGCAAAAGATTTTATTCTTGGTAATTATGGCGAAAAATATTATCCAAAAACTCCGAATAATTATGTTAAAGCCGGCAAAAAAAATGTTCAAGATGCACACGAAGCTATCAGACCATCATATATTGACAAGACACCTGATAGTATTAAAAAATACTTAACTGCTGAACAATATAAACTTTATAAACTCATTTGGGAAAGGTTTATGGCTTCTCAAATGGAAAATGCAACTATTAAAAATAAAACAGTTGAGATTAGTGCTAATGACTATCAATTTAAAGTTGGGACTTCAAATGTAGTCTTTGATGGATTTTTGAAACTTTACCAAGAAACTCCTGATGAAAATTGCGAAGATGATGAGTGTCTTGCAAAGAAAATGCCGGATTTTAAAGAAGGTGATAAGGTTTCTTTGAAAAAATTAAATCCGAAACAGCATTTTACTCAGCCACCACCACGATATAGTGAAGCTTCTTTGGTTAAGGCGTTGGAAGAATACGGGATTGGACGACCGTCAACTTATGCATCAATTATTACTAAAATTCAAACAAGAAATTACGTTGAAAAAATAGAAAAAGCACTAGCTCCGACTATATTAGGTAAAACTGTTTGTGCTCAGTTGAATGAGCATTTCAAGGATATTATGGACTATCAGTTTACAGCCGGAATGGAAACTAAGCTTGATAAAATAGCGGAAGATAAAGCAAAATGGGTTAAAGTTTTAAAAGATTTTTATGTTCCTTTTATCTCAACAGTTGATGAAGCCAAGAAAAACATGGAAATCGTAAGAATTGAATCTGATGTTAAATGCCCAAATTGTGGTAAAAAGATGTTAGTTAAAACAAGTCGTTGGGGAACTCAGTTCTTAGGATGTGAAGGATATCCTGAATGTAAGACTATGATGTCTTTAGATGGAGAAGCTAAAGCTCCTGTTGAAGATGAAAAATCTGATGAAAAATGTGAAAAATGTGGTTCAGAAATGCTTATTAAGCGTGGACCTTACGGAAAATATCTTCAATGTGTTAACGAAGAATGCAAGAATAGGAAAAAAATTGTTCAAACTACTGGTGTTAAGTGCCAAGAAAAAGGTTGTGACGGGGAATATTTGGTTCGAAAATCTCGTTTTGGCAAGCTTTTTTATGGATGTAGCAATTACCCTGATTGTAAATCAGTTTTATGGAATGAGCCGATTGATGAGAAATGTCCGACTTGCGGTGCTATTTTAGTTAAAAAAGTTCAAAAGAAAATGCCAAAGATTGCTTGTTCAAATAAAGACTGTAAATATATTAGAGATGCAGAGGTTGAAGCAAATGATTAAACTTGGCATTATCGGTTATCCTTTAGGGCATTCTCTTTCAAAAGTAATGCATGAAGCTGTTATGAAAGAGTTAGGTATGGATGGTGTTTATGACATTATGGAAACAGACCCTGAAGATTGGATTCAAAAAGTTAAAGATATAAAAAGATTAGGCTATACAGGATTTAACGTTACTATTCCGTTTAAAGTGCCTATGACTATGATGATTGATGAGTTTGATGAGTTTTCAAATTTAGCAGGTTGTGTAAATACGGTAAAAGTTATGCCTGATAAATCTTTAAAGGGGTATAACACAGATATTTATGGTTTTAAAACAGCTATTTCAGAAGAACAACAAAAAATTATAAAAGGGAAAAAAGCTGTAATAATAGGAACAGGTGGAGCTGCCAGAGCAGCTGCAATTGGACTTTGTGATGTTGGAGTTGCCGAAATTGAATTTTATTCTCGCAACATTGTGAATGCTAGTCCTATGGTTAATTTTTTAAGAGAGCAGTTTGCTCAAGTTTCATTTTCGTTAAAGCAAGTCCAACAAATGAAAGATTTTTCCGATGTTGTTATTTTGGTTAATGCAAGCCCAATAGGAATGAGAGGAAAATCGATGGATTTGACTCCGGTTGAGGCAGATGTTTTAAAAACAATGCCAAAAGAGTCTATTGTTTATGATATTATCTATAATCCAAGAAAGACTATACTTTTGCAAAATGCGGCAGCTTTAGGTTTGCAAACTATTGATGGTTGTGAGATGTTGATTCATCAGGGGGCTAAGGCATTCGAAATTTGGACAGGGCAAAAACCTTCAATTTCAACCATGAAAATAGCATTGTTAGATAGTTTGGCAATGTAATTGTAAAAAATTTTAAAGTAGTTGAGTTTTTCCTGTTTAATAATTATTTTGACGTTTTTTAGTGTCTGTATTATTAAAATATTTCTAGGGATATAGTCATGAAAATAAATTCTATTCAAACACACAATAATTATAAAAATAATAAAGCTGTTCCTACTTTTGGAAGAGCCTTAACTGAAACAGAAAAACCTGAATGTGCCAAAAGCTGTAAGGAAGCCTTAGATGTTTTAGGAGTGAAAAATCTTTCATTGATTTTACATGGTTCGAGTTTCCCAGCTGGGAATAGAGATTTTTACATAGGTTCTTTTTTTAATGATAAGGCAAAAGAACTGAATAGTTTTGTTTCAATGTTTGGTTTTAATTCTATCCAGTTAGGACCAAATGGTTTGATTTCTCGTAAGGATGTTTCTCCATATGGCGGGCAGGCTTTTTCTCAAAATTATTTGTTTACCGATTTGAATAAGCTTTCGACTGATGCATATGCAAATATTGTTGATGAAAAGACTTTGGACTCTTTTAAAAATACTAAAGAACTGGGAGATGAAACTAATTTTCAAAAAGCTTTTGATGCATATGATAATGTTATGTATAGTGCATATCGTTCTTTAAACCATAAATCAAAAAATGGTGATAAAAAAGCTATAAAGTTAAAAAGTGAATTTGAGCAATACAAATCTAATTCTGATAGTTGGTTGGAAACGGATGCATTGTATGACACGTTGAAAACTCGTGTTTATAATAACAAAAGTATCAAACATTGGTCTGATTTGGATAAAAATCTGGTAATGCACATTAATAATCCTGATAGTTTAAGCCACAAAGAGGCTAAGAAAAGAACGTCCGAACTAAAAGAACAATACAAACCTGATATAGAATTATTTAAGTTTAAACAATTTATTTATGATAAGCAGTTAAAGGATTTTAATAAAGAAAATTCTGCAAAGATTGATTTGATTGGAGATGCATTGGTTGGTTTTTCTGAAGCTGATGTTTGGGGAAATCCAAGTGCATTTTTAGACGGATATGCATTAGGTTGTCCGGGGGGTGGACCTAATAATTCACATCAAGTTTGGAATATCCCTGTTGTTGACCCTAAAAAATTATTTGATAAAAATGGTAAATTGTTAGAAGGCGGAAAACTTATTGAACGTAAGTTTGAACATATTTTGAAAAATGCTAAAACAGTTAGAATTGACCACGCAATCGGTCTTTTAGACCCGTGGATTTATGAGAAATCAAGTATCCGAAAAGAGCAAGATGGAAGCATTTTTACTAACGGACAAAATGTATCGAATTTACCTCATTTAGACCCGGAAAAAAATTATAGTAAGGTGATAGACAAAATAATTCTTCCTTTGTTAGATAAGTATAAGGTTGATAAAAATGACGTTGTTTGGGAAGATTTGGGGGCTCAAACAGATTTATTTAAACATAAGTATTACAAAGAACTTAAGTTGCCCGGAATTAAGAATTTAAAATGGGCTCAAGCTGAAAAAACAGACCCTAGAAACTGGTGGTTGGTTGGTTCTCATGATAATCCGCCATTGTCTTTTGATATTGATAGTCGTTATGTGAAATATGTAAGACCTGAGGAAAATGGTGGACACCCTTCGAATGAGGCCTTTAAACCACTTTATTTGGCAGGATTTTTGTATCCAAGTTGGTCAAATGAACAAAGACACCCTGTTGTTCTTGATATCAGGCATGACCCAAGGGAAAGACTAAAATATAAATTTGTTGAAATGTTGGCAAATGGTAAAAATATACAAGTGTCTTTTATGGATTTCTTTGGATTAAATAAAGTTTACAACTATATGGGAACTCAAGATTCCAGAAATTGGAAGTTGAGATTAACTTCTCAGTTTGATAAAGATTATTATAATACTCTTGAATCCCGTTCAAAAGATAAAATAGCTCTAAATATGCCTGAATTATTGTCAGCTGCTTTAAAATCTAAATTATCATGGGCAGAATTGAAAAAAGATTCTTCGGAAGATGAAAAACAAAAAATGAAAGATTTGATAAGCAAGCTAACTCATTTCTCCCAAATCTTGTATGAGAAAAGTTAAAAAATCTTAAAAACGTACTTGAAATCTATTATTGAAATGTTATATTAAAGGAACTTACACCACCGAAATGTAAGTAAAAAAGAAAAGGAAAATTATAATGGCAATCAACTTAAAAAACAAAGCAGAAATCGTTGAAAAATACGGTAAAGATTCAAAAGATACTGGTTCAGTAGACGTACAAGTTGCTCTTTTGACAGAAAAAATTAATGAGTTAACAGAACACTTGAAAGCTAATCCAAAAGATTTCCAAGGACGTCGTGGTCTTTTGATGATGGTAGGTAGAAGAAAAAATCTTCTTGCTTACTTGAAAAAAGTTGACCTTGAAAGATACAGAACTTTAATTAAAAAATTAAACTTGAGAGGTTAAGCCAAAAGATTGAGAGAGGAAGACGAAAGTCTTCCTTTTTTAATGCCAAAAATACTCTTGAATGCGTATTTGAATTGTAATGTTAACTGTATATAATGGTGTTAGTATATTTATTTATTATGGGTACATTTTATGGAAAATGCTGAATTGGATAAAATTATAGCTGAGTTGGATGAACTTGTTGAGAAAAATGATTTTAAGCAAGTTAAAAAAATTTGTAGCGATTTGTTAAAAAAACATCCTAAAGAAGCTGATTTTTGGTTTTATTTGGCTAGAGCTGAAAATGCTTTGGATAACAAAAAAACAGCAATTGAGCATTATAATGAAACAATCAAATTAAATCATGAATATCAGTTAGCATATAATAATAGAGGGCTGATTCTGCTTCAACAAGGTCAGTTTAAACCCGCAATGGAAGATTTTAATAAAGCTATACAGCTCAATGATCGTGATTTTACAGCTTGGAATAATCGTGGGCTTTTAAAAAGCGAAACAGGTGATTTAAAAGGAGCTTTGGATGATTATACAAAAGCTATTGAAATTTATCCAAAATGGACAGTTGCTTACAATAATCGTGGTTATGTTTCGTATAAGTTGAAGAATTATACTCAGGCTATAAAAGATTTTAATGAATCTATTGAGTTGAATCCTAAAGATAGTTTTGTATTCTATTATAGAGGATTGGTGAAAAATGTAATTAAAGATTACTTTGGAGCAATTAACGATTATAATATTTCAATTGATTTAGATCCGAAGCAAGCACCGGCATACAATAACAGAGGCAAGTTAAGAGCTGATATTAAAGATTACGAAGGTGCTATTGACGACTATACAAAAGCAATAGAGCTTAATCCGAATTGGGCGGTAGCATATAACAATAGAGGAAAAATTCGTTCTTTGAACGGAGATAAAAAAGGTGCGTTGGTTGATTTTGATAAAGCAATACAGTTGAGTCCTAATGATGTTTCGGCTTATAGTAATCGTGCTTACCTAAGATATTCAACGGGGGATTATCGTGGCTCGATAGCGGACTGTGACAAGATTCTGAAATTATCTCCAAATTATGCACTTGCTTATTGTGTAAGAGGACTTTGTCGCCAAAAGCTTGAACAGTTTAGAAGTGCTTTATCAGATTTAAAACAGGCATCTAAGCTTTCAAATGACGATTTTAAATTGCAAGAATCAATCATGCTTTTAGAGGCGATGATTGAAGAGAAAAAAGAAGGCAAATCGAACCAGAACTTTATAGACAATATTACAAATATTTTTAAAATTTAAGATTCGTTTCGTTTCTTCATCAGTTCGTTGTAGAGTGTTATTGCTTTCTCTGCTCGTTTTTGATTGCCAATTTTTTTGTAAGCAAAGCCTAAGTTGAAATAATAGTCTGGTTCCTCAGGGTTTATTTTAATAGCTGATTCAAAACTTTTTCTGGCTAAGTTGTAGTCTTTTGTTTTAAGATAGGTGCAGCCCAAATTATAGTATCCGTGTGCAAAGTTTTTGTTTGCTGTTGTTGATTCTTTAAAATAATGAATAGCCTTTTCGTAATTTTGAAGATTTAAGTATAATGTACCTATATTATAGTATGCTTGGTAGTATTTTTTATCTATCGTTATGGCTTTTTCATACGCTTTTATAGCCGTTTTAGGTTCTTTTGTGGTTAATCCGATTATGAAATAGTCGTTGGCATTCCTTTCATTTTCGGGAATGGTTAAAATATGAGCTTGGGATTTTTCTATTTGATTCCCTATATATAGAATTTTAGCTTGTTCTCGAATTTCTTCGTTTGTAATCGATAATGCAGAAGTACCAATAAGCATTATTGAACATACTATAATCATATTTTTTAAATATTTATTCATTTTGACCTCTTAATATTTCTTTACGTTGTTTATAAAAAAGAGATTTTGCTCATGTCCAGTTGTGGCTTGACAAATGTCTGATTCTTTCAGGGCATGGCTTTTGTGACTTATATTAAGTAATGTAAATTTTTTCCAACATGGCATGACAAAAATAAAATAGTGAATTATTATGCATGTAACAAATCCCCAAAAAATCTCCTCCCAAGATTTTATTAACGTAGGTCGCTCAAGTAGCGACTTTTTTTTATCTCAATTTAGAAAGGGAATCTTCCATTAAAATTTCTTGGCATGTTGGGAAGCTTTCCAAATTTTCCTTTTTGTTTTTTCATTTTTTCTTGGAAGCCGGAAAATCCTTTCATCATTTTTTGCATTTGCTCAAATTGGTTAATAAATGAATTAACTTCAGAAAGTTCCATTCCACAACCTTTAGCTATACGTTTTTTGCGGCTTGCATTGATGATTTGTGGGTTGTTTCTTTCTTCTTGAGTCATTGAATTTATAAACGCTTCTATACGTTTCATTTGTTTTTCACCGAGGTTTGAAATTTCATCTCTATCGTCTTTTTTAAGACCTGGGATTGGTAGCATTCCAAGAATATCTCCAAAAGAGCCTAATGCTTTCATTTGTTTCTGAATATTCAAAAAGTCGTTATAGGTGAACTCAGCTTTTTTCATTTTCTTTTCAAGTTCACGAGCTTGCTGAACATCAATTGCTTCTTGGGCTCTTTCGACGAGAGAAACAATATCTCCCATGCCTAATATTCTTGAAGCCATTCTTTCCGGATGGAAGTCCTCAAGAGCGTTAATTTTTTCGCCTGTACCTGTTAATTTGATGGGCTTTTGGCAACAGTAAACAACACTTAACGCAGCCCCACCTCTAGCATCACCATCTAATTTTGTGAGTACAACACCGGTTATTCCCAACTGTTCATTAAAGTTTTCAGCAACGTTAACAGCTTCTTGACCTGTCATAGCATCAATTACAAGAAGTTTTTCGTGAGGATGGAATAACCTATCTAAAATCATCAACTCTGCCATCATTTCTGTATCTATTTGTAAGCGACCTGCAGTGTCTAGAATTATAACATTATTCTTATGTTCTTCTGCGTACACTAGTGCTTCTTGAGTGATTTTTTTTACATCGCTGCAGTTTTCTAGTGAAAAGAACGGCAGATGATTTTGTGTAGCTAAAGTTTCCAATTGTTTAATAGCAGCGGGACGATAGACGTCACATGCAACCAATAATGGATTTTTACCTTCTTTTCTAAGTTTTATTGCTAACTTTGCACTTGAGGTAGTCTTACCGGAGCCTTGTAGCCCTAACATCATAATAATAGTTGGGGTTTGAGAAAGGTTAAGCGGTTCGTTTTGTCCGCCAAGAATTGCAACTAACTCATCATTAACGATTTTAACAAGTTGCTGTGCTGGATTAACACCTTTTAGTACTTCTTCGCCTTCTGCTCGAGTTTTAATATTAGAAATAAATGCTTTAACAACTTTTAAGTTTACGTCTGCTTCTAAGAGAGCTCTGCGAATTTCACGGAGCGAATCAGACATGTTTTCTTCGGTAAGCTCTGAATTTCCCGAAGTCTTTTTGATAATCTCTTGTAATCTATCTGATAATGTTTCAAACATAAGAATATTATATTATAACAATAAAAAATTACTATACGTTTGAGGGTATTGTGTTGCTATAATTTTACTTTTAAAAAATTTAAAATAAAAACTTGACTTAAAATCTTGAATTGGTATGATTACTAGGTAAATTGAAAATTGAATTTGAGTTTACTACGTTAGCCAAGTGAGGGCTTGCCCGAGCAGGTTAGATTATGTAACCAACTGAGCTAGCGAAAGCAAAAAATTGATAATTGAATTTAAATTTGCCACGTTAGCCAAGTGAGGGCTTGCCCGAGCAGGTTAGATTATATAACCAACTGAGCTAACGAAAGCAAAAAATTGATAATTGAATTTAAATTTGCCACGTTAGCTCAGTTGGTAGAGCAAGGGACTGAAAATCCCTGTGTCCTTGGTTCGATTCCGAGACGTGGCAAATTTTTTATTGTTCATGAATAAATCAGGTGGTCTCGGAATCGAACCATTGGTTCTCTCCTCTCGAAAAACGATACTTAATCGTTTTTCTCGGCAGAGTGAGGCGTGGCAAATTTTTTATTGTTTTGCTTTTGAAATTTTTTATTGTAAATTGCTTGATGTAGAAAAAAATCAATTGTATAATTCATATAGATATTGAACTTGGGGTATTTATGACAAATAATAAACGTTGGTATGATAAGCATCCTGAAACAAATAAAGCATTTCAGCTATTGAGAAGACTTGATTTTAAAAGTCAGTATCAAATATCTCAGGATATTATGTCTATTGCCAGTGCAATAAAAACGGCTCATAATGAAGAAACAGCGGAGCCACCTCTCAGTATCGGATTAGATAGAGTTTTGGGGCTTTATCAGGCTAGTAATATGCGAAGATGGTATGACAAGTATCCGTACTTGAATCAGGCAATTTTGACCATATCAACACTGCCAGAAGAAGATTATCTTAATATTATGGAAGGGTTGTGCGATTCTTTAGAAATTTCGTAGTCTGTATATTTTTTGTGAATAAAAAAAGAACCGAAATTATTCGGTTCTTTTTTGCTTTATATAGCTAAATTATTGATATAACGGAGCGAGTTTTTTCTCTTGTTGAGGAATAACTCCTTCTTCAATTGTAGAGTAAACTCTGTAATCAATAACAGGGAAACAGTTGTCAATTGACTCTAATTCTACTAATTTAGCCTCATCTATGTTGCCTGATTCAATCATGTCGCAGATAGTTTCAAATCTTTCAACGTGTTCTCTAAATCTATCCGTTGCATAGTCTTTAGCTTGCCATGTTGTAATCAAGAATGGCCAATCTGAGCTTTGTAGCAATAAATTTTCTCTTGCCATTTGATTTAAAGCTCTATGTAGCAATTTGTCTTCAGGAATTTCTTGATATCTGTCAACAATAGCGTTAATACGTTTTTCACAACCGTGAATAATCGGCCACATCCATTCAGTGAGGTGGTTGTTCCATACATAGAAATGTCCGCCAGCACCCCAAGAACTTTCAGGGATTTGGATAGCTTCTACCGGTGGATGTTTTTCCAAATATTCGCCTGCGGTTAATCTTTCAACTTGTGGTAAGTAGTTGTTGAATTTACGAACAACTTGTTTAATAAATTCAACACCTTCGAACCACCAGTGTCCGAACAATTCTGTATCAAATGAAACCATTACTAAACCTTCTTTTCCATTTGCATTTTTATAATCATTTAACAAGTGGTAAATAAGAGTTGTGTAGTGATCAGAGTTTGAGCCAATTTGATTTTGTGCCAAAACTGGGTCATAAAGCATTTTGTCACCCAAATCAGTCTTTTCGCTTGTAATTCTCCAGTAGTGCATACCTGATTTATCATCTTTTTTGTGAAATTCACGATAAACACCATCGCCCGGATATCCGTCAGCTGCGGACCATACTTGGAATCCTGCTCTGTCGTTTCTGCCCATAACTGCAACTTGTGCATCAGGTAGCCAGTAAGCAGAATAAGTATCGTATCCGGTTGCTTCTCTGTCAGGTAGCGGAATATATTCAATGTTTCCGTAAGGTCCAATTACTCTTCTGTCGCCTATTGAATTTCCGCCTTCAATAACATGTGATTCAGTAAAGAAGTACTGTATATCATTATTTTGAAGTGTAACTTCAACAGCCGGACGCCAATGTTTTTGACCATCTTTTCCTGTGTATTCGTAACCTTGTCTGTATGCACATTCAGGCAACCAACAACCTTTTGCTTTCTTTCCAAACAAGCGTTTTGTTGTGTCTGAACCAACTTTGAACTGTGCGTTTAAGTTTGAATCAGTAGCCAAAAGTGGAGAGAATCCGTGGGTCGCTCCTGATGTTGTAATTTCAATACATCCTAAATCTTGATATTTTTTGAAAGCTTCGACAAGATTTTTATTATATTTGTTTACAAAGCAATCTTTAATGTGAGTAAACCATTTGTAATAGTACTCAGCGAGATATTTTTTGTGTTGCGAATGTTCAACTTTTGGGTCAGGATATCTTTCCAAATCTTTTGATACAGCGGTAATACGGCTATCTAAATAGTCGATAAAACCATTTTGTAAATGTTCGTCATTTAATTGTTCTGCCAAAATTGGAGTAATCCCAACAGTTAACTTAGCCTTGATTCCTTCTTCGTATAGCTCAGAAATAGCATTTAATAAAGGAACATAAGTTTCACCCATGCATTCGTAGAGGTTTTCTTCTCCGAATGGCCACATGCCCGCTTTTCTATAATACGGTAGGTGTGAATGTAACATAAAAACGAATGAACCAATTGTCATAATCTTTTCTCCTTTTGCTTTTCAGCTGGATTGTTAGTAACAAATATATAAAATTTCTTGATTAATTATAAATTATCATAAAAATAGAAATATTATAACCCATTTAGGTTAAACAAATCGTATAATTTTGAGTATAAAAAGCATTTTTCAAGCAGTGAGCGGTTTTTAATGTTAACAAATGTTAAGTATAAAGTGTAAAAAATACACTATTGTAAAGTTGTGTTAATTAAAACGTGAAAATAATTTTACAACAAGCATTTTGAGGATTCATTTAATCCGATTTTTTTATTTCTTATTGTTTTAATTGTGATTATTACTATTTTTTACACTAATTAATTTGCATTTAATCAACGAGAGCTAAACTTTTCTCTTCTATTCGTTCCAAAACATAATCATAGTAGGCATTTTTGCCTTTAAATGGCTCTAGATTTTTTTTAAGTATATCAGCACTTAAGAAGCCTTGTTCAAATGCAATTTCTTCTAAACAAGAAATTTTTTCACCTTTGGTATTTTGCATTGTTTGCACAAAGTTACTAGCTTGAATTAGTGAGTCATGTGTTCCTGTATCAAGCCATGCAAAGCCTCGCCCAAGAACTTCAACATTGAGTTTTTGGTTTTGCAAGTAAATTTTATTTAAGTCTGTTATTTCTAATTCTCCACGAGCAGATGGTTCAAGCATTTTTGCGTATTTGCAAACATTTTTGTCATAGAAATATAAACCTGTAACTGCGTAGTGTGATTTTGGTTTGGCAGGTTTTTCTTCCAAAGATATTGCTTTATTGTTTTTATCAAATTCAACAACACCGAATCTTTCTGGGTCGCTTACTCTATATCCAAAAACTGTTGCACCTTCAGTTCTTTTTGCCACATTTTGAAGCAAAGTGCAGAAATTGTGACCGTGGAAAATATTGTCACCTAATATAAGAGCAACTTCATCTCCGTTGATAAATTCTTCGCCGATTAAAAATGCATCAGCAATTCCTTTTGGTACTTCTTGAATTTTATATTCGAAACGAACCCCAAACTGAGAGCCATCTCCGAGTAATTTCACAAAATTATCGTGGTCAGTGGGATTTGTTATTATTAAGATTTCTTTTATTCCCGCTAACATCAAAATAGAAATTGGGTAATAAATCATAGGCTTGTCGTATATTGGTAGTAAGATTTTTGAAATCGGTAGTGATGCAGGATATAGTCTTGTTCCTGCTCCGCCGGCTAATACAATTCCTTTCATTCTATTCTCCCTTTTTTTCTATTTTTTCTATTATAACATAAGCTACTGCTTTTGTTTTGTCATGTGACAAGCTCAATTTAGTTTTGTATTTGTTGTTTAAATCGTTCAAAAATCTGAGGTGTGGAACGTTGTTGATATGAAACGTTTCTATTTTGTTAAATTCTATACCTTTTTCCCAAAATGCACTCAATGCTTTAAACGCAGCTTCTTTAGCACAGAATCTTGCGGCAAAATGTTGAGCAGGATTGCTTTTGGATGAACAATAAGTAATTTCTTGTTCGGAAAATATACGAGTTAAGAATGTTTCATCTTTATTTTGGAAACGTTCAACTTCTTCTATATCTACACCAATTGATAAATTTTCGAAATCCATACAATAAATAATATCACAGATTAGTTATTTTGGGTGTATTTATTCCACAAATCGGGACGCATTTTTTGTGTTTTCAGAATTTGTTGTTCTTTTCTCCAAGCTGCAATTTCTGCGTGATTTCCATTCAAAAGAACATCAGGCACTTTTAATCCGCAGTATTCTCGAGGTTTAGTGTATTGTGGATATTCAAGAAGTCCGTCTTCAAAGCTGTCGTAATCCGCAGAGGCTATTTTGCCCAAAACGCCGTCTATGAATCTGATTGTACTATCTAAAATACATAGTGCTGGTAATTCTCCACCTGTCAAAACAAAATCACCTATTGAAACTTCTTTTGCATTGCTTAGGGTTCTGATTCGTTCATCAAATCCTTCGTAATGTCCGCAAATCATAATCAATTGGTCTTTTTTTGCAAATTCTTTAGCCATAGAATTGTTAAAAGGTTCACCTTGAGGTGTTAATATTATTGTTTGTGAGTTGTCAAGTCGATTTACTGATGCGAGAGCATCCAGAAATGGTTGGCACATAAGAACCATTCCCGCTCCGCCACCATATGGGGTATCATCAACTTTTTTGTGTTTTGAATGTGTAAAATCACGAGGATTTATTGCATTTACTGAAACTAAGTTGTCTGATATGGCACGAGAAATAATGCTGTGAGAACAAGCATTTTGTATCATTTCAGGAAACAAGGTTAAAATATCAACTTGCACATCTGACTCCTAAGATAGTTTTGGTATTAGTCCGTCAATATTTTTAACTATAATTTTTTTATTAGGTATATCAACGCATGGAACAAGTTCTTTCACAAATGGAACGAGATGAGATGAATTATCTCTAATTTTTATATTAAGCAAGTCCGTTGCTCCATTTTCAGATACACCTGTGACAACGCCAAGTTTAGTGCCTTCTGTGTCGAAAACTTCTAAACCTTTGAGGTCAGATGTTAAGTATTCATCTTCTTGAAGCTCATTAGACACAATATCTTTTGCGATGTACACAATCGAGCCTTTTAATTCCATTACTTCGTTGATGGAATTAATTTCTTCAAATTTGACGATAGCATAACCTTTATGGAATCTTAACGAGGAAATTGTAAGACCAATATTTTCATCATCTTTTTTTGCTACAAGATGAGTGAGTCCTTGTAATTGTTCTTCTTTTCCTTTTGTATATCCGAGCTTAACTTCGCCCTTTATCCCGTGAAAATTTAAAATTTTTCCTACTGAAATTAAACTGCTCATCTTTTGTTTTTACTCTTCCGATTCAGTTTCAGGTTCAGTTTTTTTCTTTCTCGTTTTTTTAGGCTTTTCTTGTGCTTCTTCAACAGGTGCCGTCTCTTCAGTTATAACCTTTGTTTCAGCAGGAGCTATGCCTGTTAATCTTTCATCATCAGCCAAAACTTTATCTTTTTCGCTTAAGCCTTTTCTTGGGCGAATAATTTGTTCCGGTGCATCTGCACGGTCTTCGTTCCAACGATCTAGTCCCATTTGTTTTCTAACCAAGCCAATGCCGACGTGTACACGCCATTCATCCATTTTAAGTTGGCTTGCGATGATTTTATGGCAACCTATTGGAGGCAAAGGCAACAAAGGTTCATAAAGATTTTTTATTGCTGTAAGTTGGTCAGCAGATACTGCAAATTTTCTTTTCGGATAAGGTAATTTAGGCAAGAACATTTTTTGTCTGATTAAGTTAATGCCAAAGAAAACTTTTCTTGGTTCTAATCCGATTTCCAATCCGATAGATTCATGTGCATCGGGGTTTGGTAATGGTAACAATCGTTTGTAAAGAACTTCAATTTGAGCAAGTTGTTCTTTGTTTACGAGAAGTTCCTTATGTTTTGGTGCCATAGGTCTTCTGTTTTGTTGAGGTCTGCGGAAACCGCCTTGTTGAGGTCTGTTATTATATCCTCCGCCTTGTGGACGATTATTTCCGTAGCCACCTTGACGATTGTTGTTATAATTGTTATTAGGTCTTTGATTGCGATTATATCCGCCGCCTTGACGATTGTTGTTGTATCCGCCTTGTGGACGATTATAATTATTTCTTTGATAATTGGGTCTGTCACCTTGGGGGCGGTTATAGTTATTAGGTCTTTGATAGTTGTTTCTTGGGGGGTATGGGCGTTGCTCATCAGGGTTTCCTTCATAGCTATAAGAAGAACGCATTTGCGGTCTTTGTTCCTGATGTTGTTCTTGATTTTGTTGTTGTTCGTCTTGTGAACCTGAATCTAATATAGGTTTTCTGTCAGGATAAAGACAATTCGGACAAATAATTCTTTTTGGATTTTTTGTTTCGAACTCAGCGCCACACTTGGTACATTTATTGATATACATTTTTTCTTTTGACCCTCTTAAATTTTACAAGGAACTATCTCGTGCTTAAAACAGTAAATAAAACTAATCTCTTTCTTGTAAAAACGTCCTTGCTTCGTACTATAGTATCTAATAATTATTAAACAGGCAATAACCTCAATTGTATTCTATATGTAAAAACATTTTTTGACAAGTTTTTTCTTAAAAAATACTGTAATTGGTCTAGAATTTATTAAGTTTTGCAAAAAAGCGTTATTTTGCTAATAAAACGGGTATTATATAAATAAATAGAATTGACGAGGTAACAATGAAAAAGATTACATATAAAGCTTTTACGTTAGCAGAATTGCTTATAAGTTTGGCGATGATAATGGTTATAACTTTCTTGCTTATGAATGCGTTGAACAATGATAAAGCAAAGCAAAAAGAATTTCTCACAAGATTGGATAATGCACATCAGAAAATAAATGCACTTGTAGGTGCGGCAATAATAAGTTCAAAATCTGAGAACGAAATATCGTGGAAAACTTCAGTAGGTACATTGAAAAATTTAAGTTGTGTAGATGCAGCGGGGAATGATGTTACGAATAAATCAGAATGCTTAAAAGAAGTGTTGACCTCAGTAAGCGGAAATGCTGTTAGTTGTGAAAATAATATTGATGAGTGTTTTGAGTTGTTTGACAGAACTACTTCTCAGTTGGAGTCAATATTCGGTGGTGTTGGATATAAACCTGATGAAATGACTGCAATAAAGCTCCCAGGAGATGTACGAGTTGGGTTGTCGTATATAGATGGTGAATGTAATACAGATATCCCGATAGGAACGGATAGTGCAGGAACAATGCATTATCGCAAAGGTTGTGGATTTATGCTTGTTGACGTGAACGGAAATGAACTGCCAAATACGTTGTCAAATAATCGAGAAAATACGTTGGTTGATAGATTTATATTGGTATTGTCGAAAAATGATGTTATAAAAAGTAAGCATGTAATTAATGCGGTGGCAGGTTGTTCAACCGGTACAACATACAATACAACAACCAAAAAATGCGAAGAGCCAATTCCTTGTCCTGCTGATGAAGAAAGAAATGCAGCGATAACAGCAGCAAATGATGCTGATGTTTTATCAGAAAATTATCCGCTGGGAATGGAGCATACAGATTGTGTAACTTATGTTTGTAGAGATGGTTCTGCATTTGATTCTGCTCTGAAGTGTCCTGAAGCATGCCCAGCAGCAGGTCAATTCCAACGAGGTGGTTTGTGGAAAAGTGAAGGCGGGGATTTAGATAATCTTTGGTCAACAAAACACTGTTGTATCCCAATAGAAGACCAACAAGGATTGGCAAATATGGCAAATGACTTGAGTGCAAGTTATTGTTTAATGGATGATATAGAATTTGACAGAAACGGAGCCGGAACAGACGGTGATAAAGGATGGACTCCGATAGGTTCGTTTAAAGGAAGTTTTTACGGTAACGGGCATAAAATTAATGGGTTGTATATAAATGATGTTGATTTATCTAATGCAGGGTTATTTAGTTCTGTATCAGGAAGTAACAAAACAATAGAAAATTTAGAATTAAGTAATTTAGAAATAAATTCAAAGTCAGCAGGTGGGATAGTGGGGAATTTGTCATCTAGCTCAACTCCTATGAATAATTTAGCTGTACAAAATG
>JAFQTK010000158.1 GCA_017409065.1 bacterium | reverse complement strand
CGTGAGCGTGGAATTACAATAAAGTTGAGTGCTGCCAGGATGGATTATCAGGCTAAAGATGGCAAAAATTATGTTCTTAATCTTATTGATACACCCGGTCACGTTGATTTTTCTTACGAAGTTTCTCGCTCTTTAGCTGCTTGTGAAGGTGCATTGTTAATTGTCGATGCTACACAAGGTGTTGAAGCTCAGACACTTGCTAATGTATATCTTGCAATAGAGCAGGACTTGGAGATTATTCCTGTTATAAATAAAATTGATTTACCGTCTGCAGATGTTGAGCGTGTAAAACAAGAAATAGAAGAAGTGTTAGGTATAGATGCAAGCATGGCAATTCCTGTTAGTGCTAAAGAAGGCATAGGTATTCAGGAAGTTCTTGAAGCTGTGGTTGAATATGTTCCGCCACCGGTTGATACTTCTGATAAGCCATTGAGAGCGTTAGTTTTTGATAGTGCTTATGACCAATATCTTGGAACACTTTGCTTCTTTAAGGTTGTAGATGGCTCAATAAAGCTTGGAGATACCGTTAAATTTATGGCTTCAGGAAAAGAATATGAGGTTGTAGAGTTGGGTTATCAAACACCAAGAAGAGTAGCTGTAAATGAATTAAAAACTGGTGATGTAGGCTATTTTGCCGGCTCTATAAAAGAGTTAACTCGATTTGTTGGTGATACTATAACTAACAAAAATTCACCTTCTCCTGAACCTCTGGCAGGATATAAAGAAGCTTTACCAATGGTCTTTTCAGGATTGTACCCTGTTGATAATGAAGATTATCAGGATTTGAAAGAAGCATTGGAGAAACTTAAACTTAATGACAGTTCTATTACATTTGAACCGGAAACATCTTCTGCTTTGGGTTTTGGTTTCCGTTGCGGTTTTTTGGGCATGTTGCATATGGAGATTGCACAAGAACGATTGGAAAGAGAATATGATATTTCTCTTGTAACAACTGCTCCATCGGTAGTTTATCGGGTGCATAAAACAAATGGTGAAGTTGTCGAAATAGATAACCCTGCAAATTTACCTGCTGCACAATATAGAGATTTTATTGAAGAACCGTATGTTAGGGTTAATATTATAACTCCAAATGATTACACAGGTACACTTATGGACTTGTGTCAATCTAAAAGAGGGCTTTTTGTCAATATGACTTATATTGATAAAATACGTGTAAATCTTGAGTATGAAATTCCATTAAGTGAAGTAATTACTGATTTTTATGACCAATTAAAATCAAGAACCAAAGGTTATGCGTCAATGGATTACGAGTTTAAAGATTATAAACGTTCAAAACTCGTTAAGTTAGATGTCCTTTTGGCAGGTGAAGTTGTGGATGCACTTAGTGCAATTGTTCACGAAGACAATGCTTTTTATGTCGGACAAAAATTGACAACAAAGTTGAAGGATATTATTCCTCGCCAAATGTTTGAAGTACCGATTCAGGCTGCAATTGGCGGTAGAGTTATTGCTCGTACAAACATAAAGGCATTAAGAAAAAGCGTTTTGGATAAGTGCTATGGCGGTGATATATCAAGAAAGAGAAAACTGCTTGAGAAACAGAAAAAAGGTAAAAAGCGGATGAAAGCGGTTGGACGAGTTGAAGTGCCGCAAGAAGCATTTATGGCAGTATTGAGCTTGAATGAAGAGTAAAACAAGGAAATAAGAACTTGTATTTCTTTGTTTTTACTTAGAGCATTTCTGCTTACCATTCCATTTTAAGTCATCACAGCGTAAGTAGTCTAGGTTGCCTTTATATACAACCCAAGCTGCACAGCCCCAACCACTATTTGCTCTATTACAAGTATCATCAAAATAAACTTCAGCACCTGGCATCCCATTCGGTACGAATTTTTTATCCATTACTACAAAGCTAAATGTGTCTATTCCCCGCTGATTAGGCTTTTGAGGACCATTTGTATCTATAAACGCATTTATAAGTGCGTTTTTATCACCCCTAAACCATATTGTAGAGCCATCGTTTAATAGTACTTTATAATAATTCCATGTTGCGTCATTTGCATAATTTTCAGTATTGGTTCCATTTAAAAACTTGTAGTTGCCATCATAAATACACCCGCCATCATTATCAAAACCGCAATCTTTCATTATTTTGAAATTATCTTTTACCAGATAATCATAAATAATTAGTGCATCGTTTTGAGTATTTCCGGTTATACCCCATGTATCCACATCTCCATACTCACTAACAGCTTTTTGATATGCATAAGACATTGTGGAATAAAATTTCTTAACTTTATTCACTGTTGCTTGTTCTGTATAGCTTTGTTGAAGCGTTGGAATTGTTATTGCTGCAACTACTCCAATAATTGATAAAGTAATCAACGTTTCTGCAAGAGTAAAAGCATTTATCATTTTAGAAGGAAATTTTGTATTGCTTACTTTATCGACGTGATTACTCTCTCTCTACAGCAATAATGTTTTTGAACATTTTTATCTTCCTTTATTTCCAATTATTATCTTAATTATATTATAGGTGAAGAGGGTAGTCAATAGTTGATAAATTGTACTTTATCAACTTAATTTTTCTTAATAATTATTAAAGATTTTTGCAAATTATGCCGATATATATCATGTAAGGGATTCGTCTGGTGTAAGGAGCAAGTATGTTTAAAAAGATTATTGAAAATGTTCACAATTTGGAAGACTTGTTGGTAGAGTGTGCAGAAATGGCACATTTCAACGAAGGTATGAACAGTCTGCTAATTAATAAAAATGAAGCCTATTTAAAAGAGAAAAAGGCAAATGACGAACGAGCAACAGTTGATTTAGCTTCTTGTGAAATGTACCGTTATCTAAGTACAACGTAGGATTTAATGAAATTAAAAAGCTTAACAAATGGTGAAAAAACTACTGATATTAGTTGCCGATTTTGATACTCGGCAACTAATTTTTGTATTTCTTGTTCCATTCTTTGTTGTATTTCCAGTAATTTTTGATACTGATTTTTATCTGCTTTTAAAAACGATGCTTCAACAATTTTCTTGTGTTCTTCAAGTTCTGTCTGTAATCTTGCAATTTTAACCTGCATTTTGAGTGTTTTATCATCAATTTTTTTAAATTTGGAATTAGATAAAATATCTGTATCAAAACCATCGAAAATATTTTTATTGCTCGATATTTCAATATTTTCAACGGGAAGAGCGTTTAAAGACCTTTGGGCTGTCAAGTTGCCAAATGTAGGAGGAGTATTTGCGGAAAATATATTTGCTTGAGGTTTTGTTGTCATTGACCCAAAAGGTTGGTTTTTTGTTGGCAACAAACCATTTTTCTCTATATTTTCTAATAAGCTTTTGTACTCTTTTTCCATGAGAACATTATGCTACGATTTTTATAAAATAAAACCGTACAAATGTTGGAGATTTAACTAATTTTTACCGGTAGAACCAAAACCACCGGCACCTCTTTGTGTTTCTGAAACATGTAAAACCGGAACGATTTTCGGCTGTTCAACCTTAGATATAACCATTTGTGCTATTCGTTCGTTTGGCTCTATTGAGTATGTGTCTTTTGACAAATTAACAACGGCAATTTTAACTTCACCTCTATAATCTTCGTCGATTGTCCCCGGAGTGTTTATCATTGATATTCCATGCTTTATTGCCATTCCTGAGCGTGGACGAATTTGAGCCTCGTATCCATGCGGAAGCTCTATCTTTATTCCTGTCGGAATTAGTACTCTTTCTAATGACTCCAATTTAATAGGACTATCAATTGCAGCTCTTAAATCCATTCCTGCCGCACCCTCTGTTTGATATTGAGGAAGTTCCTTGCAGTGCGGTAATTTTTCAATTTTTAATTCGATTTTATTCATACACTAATTATAACTTCTAAAATTCTATTTGCCAAATTTTATAAATAATTTTATAATATCGTTATGAACTTAACTAAAGAACAAACAGAGAAAATATTTGAGCTTGCCGGTATTAATATCGAATACTCCGGTATTACTTCTAATGACGTGTCTAAGGCACTTATTAAAATAGAAGACAAGTTGGCATGTTTGGTAGATTCTACTGATGTTAATTCAAGCAATGCTAAAGTACTTATTGTTGATGATTTAGAGCTTTCAACATACCAACTTTCGGCACTTTTAAAGAAAATAAAAGTGGTTCCTATGGTGGTTCATACCAAGGAAGAAGCTATTAGCGAAATTAAAAAACAAAAGTTCGATTTTATATTTGTAGACCTGTTTTTACCTGATGAGGAAGATGGTTTGGCGGTCATGAAGTTTGCAAATGAATATCGTGATGAGAAAAATGTTGATTATAAAGTCATTGCGATTTCCGGAACAGATGATTTGAACTTGGTAACTGATTGCTTCAACGTCGGAGTGGATGAATTTGTTTCTAAAAGTTCTAAGTGGCATGAACATGTTCTAAAGATTGTAATAGACAAAAGCGGTCCTTATACTCGTAAAAACTTTATTCGTTATGATATTGATGAATCAACAGTTACCTATAATGTGAAAAGTTTATCTAAGGTTGATTATGTTGAGGAGCTTTATAACAATATAGTTACAGTATTATTGACTGGGGTGCAAAATATTATTCTTAACTTGAAAGAAATTAAAACTTTCCCAGTTGATTATTCAAAACTATTTACGGATGTTTATAGAAAATGCTCGGCTGCGGGAGGGAAATTCATTCTTTTAAGCCCATCTGCAACAGTAAAAGAGGCTTTAGAGTTTGCATATTTGAATGACGTTATAACCGTTGTGGACTTGGCTGAAGAAGCTTTTGCACTTTTAAATACATAGTGAAAGCTTAAAATATCATTAATTTTTACGCAAGTATGCTGATTTTGTATTATACTTTTATTGAAAGCACATAAGGTGCTGATTTTATAAAAGGAGTAAATATTAATGTGGGATTACTCAGATAAAGTTATGGAACATTATAGAAATCCAAAAAATGTGGGTTCTATTGAAAATGCCGATGCAATAGGTGAAGCCGGGTCTTTAGCATGCGGTGATATGTTGAAGCTTTTTTTGAAAGTTGATAAAGACGGAATTATACAAGATGCAAAATTTCAAACCTTTGGATGTGGGTCTGCTGTTGCAAGTTCAAGCGTATTAACAGAGATGATTATCGGATTACATATCGATGAAGCAAAAAAGATAACAAACAAGCAAATTGCCGATGAATTAGGTGGTTTACCACCTGAAAAAATGCATTGTTCTGTTATGGGGCATGAAGCTTTAGAGGCAGCTATTGCTGATTATTATGGTGAAGAAGTCAATGTTTGCTCAGAGGAGAAAATTATTTGTACATGTGCATTTAAAACAGAAAATGAACTATTGAAAGAAATTAAAGAAAAAGGACTTAAGAGTGTCGAAGATGTTGTTGCCGAAACTGGTGCAGGTGGTGGCTGCGGTCGTTGTCACGGTGCAATTTCAAATCTATTAAAACAGGTAGATAAACCTAAAATAGAAATGGCAGCTATGTCAAAAACTCAACAAATCATCAAAATAAACAATGTTATAGAGCGATTTATAGCAGATGAATTAAGAAAAGATGGCGGTGATATTGAGCTTGTTGACGTTGAAGATTCTAAAGTCTATGTTAAACTGAGGGGTGCTTGTGCAAGTTGTAAAAATGCTATGGTTACTCTAAAGTATTTTGTTGAAAACACTTTGCGGGACCACATTTCGCCTGATATTGAAGTTGTAGAGGTTTAGATTATGGATACAATTTATTTGGATAATAATGCTACAACGATGGTTGATCCACAAGTAGTAGATGCAATGACACCATATTTTTCTCAGTATTACGGTAACCCTTCATCAATGCATGATTTTGGGGGGAAAGTAAGCTTAAAGTTAAAAGAAGCCAGAGAACAAGTAAAGGAGTTTTTTGGTGCTTCTTTGGCTAGTGAAATTATTTTTACTGCATCAGGTTCAGAATCTGCTAATATGGCGATAAGAGGTGTTCTTGAAGCTAACAAAAAACAAAAACACATAATCACAACAAAAATTGAACATCCTTGTGTTTTGAATGTCTACAAAACGCTTGAAAAAGAGGGGTATAGAGTTACTTATTTGTCTGTTGACAGCGATGGTAGTCTTGATTTCCAAGAATTAGAAGACTCTGTTTGTGATGATACGGTTTTGGTAAGCATTATGTACGCTAATAATGAAACCGGAATTATTTTCCCAGTTGAAAAATTGGCAGAAATTGTTAAACGTAAAAATCCAAAGACCAAGTTTTTTGTAGATGCAGTTCAGGCGGCGGGCAAGATAAAACTTGATGTAAAAAATACTAAAATTGATTTGATGGGGATTTCAGGGCATAAAATCCATGCTCCAAAAGGAGTTGGTGCGTTGTATATCAAAAAAGGTACAATTGTTATGCCTTTAGTTATTGGAGGACATCAAGAACGAGGAAAACGAGCAGGTACTGAAAATGTACCGTATATCATTGGACTTGGTAAAGCGTGTGAATTAGCAAATGCTGCGTTAAATGACGAAGAAACAAGAGTAAAGAGGTTGAGGGATAAGTTGGAGTCAGGAATTATTAAAAGTATTCCGAATGCTCGCTTGAACGCAGCGGTTGATGAGCGTGTGCCTAATACCACTAATATCGGTTTTCAGTACATAGAAGGCGAACTTATTCTTTTGCATATGAGTGATGCGGGAATTTGTGCAAGTTCAGGTAGTGCTTGTACAAGCGGTAGTTTGGAACCTAGTCACGTTCTTCGTGCCATGGGAGTTCCTTTTACTGCATTGCACGGGTCAATAAGATTTAGTTTGAGCCGTTTTACAACTGAAAAAGAAATTGATTATGTTTTGGAAAAATTACCTCAAATAATTCGAAAATTAAATAATCTTTCTCCGTTCCAAAAGGAACTTAAAGCCTTGGGTGCTATTTAAGATTAAAAAAACTTAATAATAACTGAAAAAAGTAGCTATTTTAGCTACTTTTTTTCAAATAGTGGCATAAATTTTAAAAATTTGGTAAAATTATCTCAAGAATAGTTTAGGAGGGTATTTGAATGAAAGATAAAACTTTTTTGATGATTCCGGGACCAACACCTGTGCCTGAAAGTGTATTGTTAGATATGGCTAAACATCCTGTTGGACATAGAAGTTCTGAGTTTTCAAGTATTTTGAAAGAAGTTTATGCTGATTTAAAAGATGTTTTTCAAACTAAAAATGATGTTTTTGTTTTAACTGCTAGCGGAACAGGTGCGATGGAAGCAGCGTTATCAAATTTGGTTAATGAAGGTGATAATGTACTTTCATTGGTAATAGGTAATTTTGGCGAACGTTGGGCTAAAATTGCGGAGTCGCTTGGTGCTAATGTTGAACGAATGGCAGTGGAGTTTGGTCAGGCGATTGATGGCAATGCACTCAAAGAACGTTTGGATGCTGATGTAGATAAGAAAATAAAAATTGTTACTTTAACTCATAATGAAACTGCGACAGGTGTTACTAATGACGTTAAAAATTTAGTAGCTCTTATTAAGGAACATGGTGCGGTTTCTGTTGTTGACGGAGTGACAAGTATAGCTGCGTTGAATTGTCCTATGGATGAATGGGGTATCGATGTTTTAGTTTCAGGCTCTCAAAAAGGGTTTATGATTCCACCGGGATTAGCTTTTATTGCAGTTTCTGATAAGGCTTATTCTGTATATGAGCAGTGTAAACATCCAAGTTTCTATTTTAATTGGGGTGCTTACAGAAAATCTGTTAGAGATGCGTCTACTCCTTATACGCCTGCAGTTAACCTGTTTGTGGCATTGCATACAGCATTGAAGATAATGAAAAATGAAGGGCTAAGCAATATACATGCAAGGCATAAAAAATTAGCAACGGCTCTAAGAGCGGCAATAAAAGCTATTGGCTTAGAGTTGTTTGTGAAAGATGAAAGTATTGCAAGTTATGCAATTACGGCTGTTTTACCTCCTGCCGGTGTTAGTGTTCCTGATATTAGAGCAACGTTGAAAAAGGATTACGATATTGTTGTTGCAAATGGGCAAAATGCCTTGAAAGACAAGATATTTAGAATGGGAACATTAGGTTTTGTATGTGAAAGAGATTTGCTTGCAGCTATTGCATCATTAGAAGCTTCTCTTTACAAGTTAGGGCATAAATTTGAACTGGGTTCAGGTGTAAAAGCCGCAATTGAGCATTTAGTCTAATTTTGAAAGGTAATAATATGAAAGTTTTAATAACAGATAAAATTAATGAAACAGCAGGGCAAATTATTGGAGATGCTGCAGAATCTGTCTTTCTTCCAACTATGAGCGAAGATGAGTTGGCAGAAGTCATTGGAGAATATGATGCGATAATGATTCGTTCTCAAACAAAAATGACTAAAAAAATTATAGAAGCTGGCAAAAATCTAAAAATTATAGGTAGAGCCGGCGTAGGTGTTGATAACGTGGATATAGAAGCTGCAACTAATAGAGGGATTATAGTTGTAAATTCACCGGATGGAAACACAACAGCTGCAGCTGAACATACTATTGCATTAATGCTTGCTATGTCGAGAAACATTGCAGATGCTGCAAAAACAACCAAAGAAGGGCTTTGGGAACGTTCTAAATATACTGGCTGTGAAGTATTTGGTAAAACATTAGGTATTATTGGATTTGGAAAAATTGGTCAACATGTTGCAAAAGTAGCATCGGCATTAGGTATGAAAATTGTTGTAGCTGACCCATATACTTCAAAAGAAAGCGTAGAAAAAATCGGTGGCGAGTATGTAGATAGTTTGGATAATTTTTGGGGGCGTTGCGACTTTATAACAATCCATACACCTAAAACACGAGAAACTATGTATTTGATTAACAAAAATACATTGAATAGAATGAAAAAAGGTGTTCGAATTATAAATTGTGCAAGAGGTGGCATCATTGATGAGTGTGCTTTGGCAGAAGCCGTTGAATCAGGTCATGTAAAGGCTGCTGCTATTGATGTATTCGAAAATGAACCTAATATCGCTGAATCTCCGTTGGTTAAGTGTAATGGCTCAATGTTATTGACTCCACACCTTGGAGCAAGTACGTCAGAAGCTCAGCTTAATGTTGCAGTCGACGTTGCAGAACAAATCCGTGAAGTTTTGACTGGTGGTTCAGCACATGCTGCGGTTAATATACCTGCACTTAAGCCGGAAAAACTTGAACCTGTTAAAAATTACATGAAATTGGCTGAATACTTGGGCGAATTTGCAATTCAAATCAGTAAAGGAAATTTAAAATCACTTGAAATTACAGTAAATGGTGACTTGTCAGAGCATGATGTTTCACCTTTGGAAATAGCTGTATTAAAAGGTGTATTCTCAACTTCTAGTGAAGGTGTAAATTACGTTAATGCTCCTATCTTGGCTAAAAATAAAGGTATTAACGTTTTAACTGCTAAATCAAAAGCTCCGTGTAACTATTTAGGTTCAATGACTCTTAAAATAAATACTGATAGTGATGAAAATATTGTTCAGGCAGCTTTAGTTACAGAGGAATCTCCTCGTTTTGTAAAAATTAACAAGTATAACACCAGCATTAAACCAGCTGAACATATTCTATTGGTTCCACACGAAAACAAACCTTCAATGATTGCAAAAGTAGCAACCGTTCTTGGTGAAAATGCTCATAATATTTCTCGAATGGAAGTTGTTCAAAAGACTGGAGAAGCTGATAATGAATCAATCATGATTATTAATACAGAAGACGCGGTTTCTCAGACAGTCTTGGATGGAATAAGCTTGATTGATGGGGTAAGAGCCGCAAGGTGCGTAAACATCAATATTTAATTTTATTAAAAGAGGCATGCTAAGTCTGAACTGAGCCCTAAAAACTAGACAAAGTAAAAAAGGTGGTTCATGAAGCTTTTAATAAATGGTTCCTGTATTCAACAGGAGCCATTTTATTTCTGCTCCATTGATACCTTTCATTGTTGTAATAATACATGTATTGATCT
>JAFQTK010000157.1 GCA_017409065.1 bacterium | reverse complement strand
GATATTTTTTCCGATTCTTCTAAAGTTGTTTTTTTTTTGCCGAAGTTATAGATATACAAATTATAGTTTATTAGTTTAATAAGGTGAAAAACTTATGGAAATCAACACAAACCCAAACTACTTGAACAATGTTCAAAACCAAAATGCTCAAGGTGCTAATTCGGCTACCGCTGAAATCGTTGTCGAAGAAAATTTATTCGACGGAAACGAAGTGAAAGCACCTCAAAACAATGCTGCTTCTCAAGATTATCAAAATGCCGAGATGCTCAACACCTTTGTCGCTGCGTTTACTGCTGTTATGGCTCCGTTTATGCAGATGATGACTCAATTTATGACTACTATCACTACGGCTTTAACTGCGAAGAATAATTCTGACCCGCAGGCTAAATATGAGGGGGATGTGGTAAAAGATCCGACTGTAAAAGAAGTGGGAGTTCCTGTAAAAACAGTAGGGAAACTAGGCGGTGGCGGACCATACCCTATGATTAGTGGTGATACATATATCTCCGGTGTAACAAACAGAAACGAATTAAGAGTCTATCAAGATAATAAAGATTTAATTGAGTCCGAATTGGCTAAATTTGAAAATCATAATAAGGGACTAAAAATCAGGGAATTTTCAAACTCCGGCGAAAGAGTGTACGCATATGACCTCTACATACGAAATTATTCATATGACCAACTAGCAGCTGCTGATACTGATAAGGATGGTTATCTAACCGCAAAAGAATTAGAGTCACTTGAAATAGTAAAAGTATCAAATAAGATGGCAGCTGTTCGTGAAGCAATAGACCTTATTTATAACGGATGTGTAAATTAATTTGTTTAATGAGTAAACACAAATTTGCTGAAAACAAAAATCCCGCTTTTATCAAGCGGGATTTTTTTATAATCTTAAATGTTTATTTTGACTGCCTTTTAGCTCCGACTAAAATTGCTGTTTGGTAAGTGTCCATAGATTCCTCTTTAATTTTATAGTTACCTGATGAATCTTTTCCTATAACAAAATGAGCAGGAAGTTTGTAATCACTCAAAGATGGCTGACGTTTGCAAGTAAGTTTATAATCATTACCGACTTGAGTAATAACACGGTCAGTATAATAATTCTTATAATTTCTAACCTTAGCAAGTTTAGAGTTCATACGAAGCTGCTTCATATAAACACCTGTATCAGTCACAACGCTCTCTTTAGTGCCGTCTTTTTTCACTACAACACGAATAATCTTCGCATCGGGAGCATAAAAAGTAGGAATATTTTCGTCATAACTATTAGCTGCTGCAACATATTTATCAAAAAACGCAGCAACATCTTCGCTCGGTCCCGCAAAAGATACGGAACCGGCTAAGATTAAAATTAAAGATATTACTAATTTTTTAAACATTAATTTTCCTTTTTAATTACTCGAGAGTAAAATCCGGAGCCCCGAACATACCTTCGATTTCCTCAAGAATAGCAGATGGTTTTCTAGCTTGGTTTTTAGCTGCCAACGCTCTTCTTTGAGCTTCTTTATCACGTTCTTCGTTAGCATTTGTCAAGTGATAATATCCTGTACCAGCAGGTATCAAACGACCGATGATAACGTTTTCTTTCAAGCCTCTGAGCAAGTCACGTTTGCCTTCAACAGCTGCTTCAGTCAAGATTCTTGTTGTTTCTTGGAATGATGCTGCAGAGATAAAGCTTTCTGTGTTCAATGAAGCTTTTGTGATACCAAGCAAGACTGGCTCATATGTAGCCAACTGACCACCAAGTTCTTCAACGATTTTATTTTCGTTTTCTACAATTTGAGCTTCAACTAATTCACCAGGAAGAAGTTTTGTGTCACCTGACTCAATAACTCTAACCTTCTTAGTCATCTGTCTTACAATGATTTCAACGTGCTTATCAGCGATTTCAACACCTTGTGAACGATATACTCTTTGAACTTCGTCCAACAAGTATTGTTGAGCCGCTTCAACACCACAAAGTCTGATAACATCATGTGGGTTTAACGGACCGCTTGTCAACGGTTGTCCTACTTTAATAACCTGTTTATCTTGAACAATGATGTTAGAATCGATAGGATATTTTATTTCAACACGACCGTTGTCATTTTTAATATACAATCTTGGAACATCGTCTTCAATCTCTATTTCGGCTACTCCATCTATCTCAGAAAGAATAGCAACTTCTTTTGGTTTTCTTCCTTCAAGAAGTTCTTCTACTCTCGGAAGACCTTGAACGATGTCACCTGTTTTTTGTCTTTCGAATACCAAAGTTGCAAGCATATCCCCACGAAGAACAAGTGAATGATTATCTACTTGTAACATTGTACCAGGGCTAATTAAGTACGGACGACCAACTCTGATTTTCACAGAATTTTTTGCCACCTCTGTAACTTGACCGGATACAGGAGAAGTTTCTCCGCCTGATGACAATACAGAGTCCATCTTAACAAATTCACCAACTGCAACAACAGGTTTTGATTTCAACGTAATTTCTGTTTCTGAGTTATCAGCAATTAAGAGTAATCTTCTCAAGTCCTCTTCTTCTGATTTAACACAAGCAACAGCATCGTTAATAGCCAAAACTTGAGTTTTTGCAACAGGAGTTTTCGAATCAATAGTTTGTCCATCTTCAACCAAAAGTTCTGTTTGCATTGAAGACAATGTCTTTGAAGAACCTTCAATTTCACGACGAACAATCAATGTTTCAAGAACAACGATTTTTAAGTTTTCATCTTTATCAAGTTCAACCATACCTTTTAAGTGGCTCAAATAACCTTGCATTTGAAGAACCAAACTTGTTCTGGTAAGTGTTGCACCGTCTAAATTTCTAACTCTTGAACCATCTTTATATTGCAATTGAGTAACAGGTACCAAATCAATTGCTTCATCAGTAGAAGCAAATTTAATTGATACATCTTTAGGCTCAATTCTAAATTTTTGAACTGGTCTGATAAGGATTTGAACTGGTTTGTTGGTAATAGACTCTTCATCCAATCCCATAGCATCCAACTCTTCATCCAAATCATCTATTTCTAAATGATCTGATTCATTTTCAAGAATAGTAACGATTGAAGTTTCTTTTGCCTTAATTTTACCAGCAATAACTGTTCCTTTTTCAACAACTTCACCTTCTTCAACTTTCAATTCAGAAATTGAATCCAATGTATGAAGTTCACCAGGACGGATAACAACTTCATGGATGATGTCGTTAAATTCTTTAATTTCTACGATACCATCAATGTGAGTATAAAGGTCTTTAACAACCTCTGTACCGGCAGTAACGTAAGTATGAGATTCAACCATTTTCAAAGTTGCATCTTTTGAAATTTGGTGAATTTCTTCAGGAACAAAAATAATATCACCTGCTTGAGTGATGATTTGGTTTTCATCAACTTCAACGTCTAAATATCTGATTTCACCTGAAGATTGCACAGCACATTCATCGTCAACCAACTCAGCGATAATCATACCGTTTTCAACAGTTGTATCAACAGGAGATTTAACAACATATTTTTCGCCTGTTTTATCAACCATCCAGAATTGTTCTTTCTTAGTATTTTCAAAAGTAGCGTTTTCTGCAACCAAAGAAGCAATTACAATAGTAAGTTCCTTACCTTGAACAATTTTTCTTATTTTCTTACCTTCGTATTTTGTTTCTTCAATAACCAGATTATTTCCTACACGAACTTCACCGCCATGTTCAGATACAACATATGTTTCAGCAAGTTTTTCACCAACTTTAACTTTTTGTTCATCTTTAACAAGAACTTTTGAACCGCTTGGCAATGAATAAACATCACCACCCAAGATCCAAACAATACCGTTTTTGTTAGCTGTTCGTGATACGTTACCTTGACGATCTTTCTTTTCATCAGCAATGAAGTCTTCAAATACAACTTCACCGCTCAAGTCAGCATTGATATCTTTTGTTGCTTTTTCTGTCAAACGGCTGCCATCACCTGAAGAAGCAGGTTCAAACTCAGCAATTAAACTGCCTTTTTTAACACTTGAACCTTCAATAACATGCATAACTGCACCGGCAGGAACGTGGAATTTTTCAGCCTTTTTAGCAGATTTAATTTCAATATCAGTTTCTGCAAGTGTAACCTGCACAACATCCCCGTGACGTGTTCTCAATTCTTTTGTTCTGATTTTAGAAACAACTTCTCCATCAAACGGAGCAACAACTTGTTTCATAGCACCTGAACCTTTGAATACACCACCAGTGTGGAAAGTTCTCATTGTAAGCTGTGTACCAGGTTCACCAATAGACTGAGCTGCAATAATACCGATTGATTCACCGATATCGACCATTCTTTGAGTTGTCAAAGCCCAACCATAACATTTTTGGCAAACACCGTACTCTAATTCACAAGTCAAACCTGAACGAACACGCAAAGATTGTACGTTTAATTCTTCTACAACCTTAACATCATCTCTGTCCATAGTTGTATTAGCAGGAATTACAACATTGCCTTTTTCATCCTTAATATCTTCAGCAATTGTTCTTCCCAAAAGTCTTTCAGCCAAAGGAACAACAACTTTTTCACCATCTGATATTGCTGTCATTGTAATAGCTTTTGTTGTGTGACAATCATGCTCTCTGATAATAACGTCTTGAGCTACGTCAACCAAACGTCTTGTCAAATAACCTGAGTCAGCTGTTTTCAACGCTGTATCTACCAAACCTTTACGAGCACCGTAAGAAGAAATGATGTATTCAGTAACTGACAAACCTTCTTTAAAGTTAGATTTAATAGGCAAGTCGATGATTTGACCTTGTGCGTCAGCCATCAAACCACGCATACCAACCAACTGTGATACCTGTGAAAGGTTACCTCTCGCTCCGGAGAATGCCATCATATACACAGGGTTCAATTTATCGAAGTTTTTAACAACTTGGTCAGTAAGTTTTGCTGTTGTTTCGGACCAAGTATCGATAACTTTTGTGTATCTTTCTACTTCTGTAATTTCGCCTTTCAAGTAACGATGAGTAGATTTATCGATTTCAGTTTGTGCCTCATTTAACAAATCTTGTTTTGCCGCAGGAACAGACAAGTCACTAATAGAAATTGTAGTACCTGATTTTGTAGCAAACTTATAGCCAAGGTTTTTCAAGTTATTAGCCAAAGTAGCAGTTTTAGCTCCGCCATATTCGAGATATGCCTGAGTTAATAAATCTTTCAATGCCCCTTTGTTCATAACCTTATTGATAAAATCTACAGATTTTTTCTTTGGCGTTTTTGGAACTAAAGTATTGTTCATTATTATATTTCCCTCTTTATATTATTTTTAAAATAATGATTGAGCGAAAAGTCCTAATGGACTTTTCGCGTTAAATTATACTGACAAAATTGAAGCTCTTACGGTTTCGTTAAAGAGAATCCTACCAACCGTAGTTTCAATTCTTTCGCCTTTTTCATCTCTTACAATGATGCGGTCATGAAGCTTAATTACACCTGATTCTAATGCACTAATAGCATCAGCAAATGAGAAGTAATAACCTTTTACAGGAGCTTCTTGATCTTTAATAATTGTAAGATAATACATACCCAATACCATATCCTGAGAAGGAGTGATAATAGGCTTACCTGTAGCAGGTGCCAAGATATTGTTAGTAGCCAACATCAACATTCTAGCTTCTGTTTGAGCTTCAATTGACAATGGTACGTGAACAGCCATTTGGTCACCGTCGAAGTCAGCGTTGAACGCTGTACATACCAATGGATGAAGTTGGATAGCTCTACCTTCTACAAGAATCGGTTCAAAAGCCTGAATACCTAATCTGTGCAATGTAGGAGCACGGTTAAGCATTACTGGGTGTCCTTCAATAACCTCTTCCAGAATATCCCATACGATAGGTTCAGAACGTTCGATTTTCTTTTTAGCAGACTTAATGTTTTGAACATGTCCTCTTTCTATCAATTTATTTACAACAAACGGTTTGAATAATTCGATAGCCATTTCTTTTGGCAAACCGCATTGAT
>JAFQTK010000156.1 GCA_017409065.1 bacterium | reverse complement strand
TTTAGCTGAATTAGAAGAAATAAAATTAATATTTACTGAAAGAACAAATGGTAAATATGTTACTAGTGATCAAAAATTAATTGATAAGTTTAGAGAAAAATATGCTAATGAATTATCTAATAAATATTTTTTGAGTATGTTGGTAATTGTGTATACAATATATTTTGAGGGGTAAAATTAAAATATTTTTTGTAATAGTTGAATTCTGAATCAGATGCAGCATTTACAATAATATAGCTGTTTGAATTTTTATAATTAGAAATCAAATCCTGCATAGCAGTTCTTGCATCATAACTCATAAAAAGCTTCTCATTTTGAAAATTTTTTAAATAGGTGAGGTTATAATTACAAAAGCCAGCAAATAATAAAACCAGCGAAAGAATATACATTAATCTATGTTTTACATAATTAAAAGGTAGAAAAAATAATATTAAATTAATTGGTATTAAATAAAGACAAACCCTTTCGTGAAGAGGGTAAATTCTAAATATTGAAGCTAAAAATATAAATACAAAAGTGCAAAGTAAGAAAGTATGTATTTTAGTTTTGCAATTTTTTATAAGATAATAAACCCCTATGAGTAGAAGGATTAGTTGACAAAGTATAAATTTATTAGGATAGAAAAAATACGATAAATTCATTTTAAAAAGTTGAATTATTTGAGTTATGCTCAAAGATATAAAACCTTTGTCCCAAAAGCTGCCATCTAAAATGAGTTTTTGTGCGTGTTGTGGCAATATAACCGAAAATAAATAAAAAATCCATATAATTCCTATTGGAGTGAAAAAGAATGCTAATTTTTTAAAAATGTTTTTTTTGAAAATTATTGATTGAAATAATAAATAACCTAAAATCAAAAAAGATATAGGGATAGAAAACATAGATAAAAGACCTAGAATGAATCCTAGAGTTAAGATTTTTTTATGAGAAAGTTCATTAATATCAATTTTTGAGAGAAAAATGAAGCTGATTATAAACAAAAATACATCTAAAGAATATTGCTTAAATTCTTGAGAATAATAAATTAAACGGTAGTTAATTGAAAATAATAAACTAGCTAATAATAAATACCATTTATTATGGATAAACAATTTCGAGAAATAATAAAATGCAGGAATAGACAAAATTCCACCTAACAACGGTAGTAATCTAAGAACATATTCTTTAATTCCGAATAACAAAGAAAATAGTTTTGTAATAGCCATAAATAGTGGTGGGGCTGATTGATTATGTTCTAATAACCCAAAGTACCCAAATATATTTTTATTAATTATGCTAAGTGCCAAAGAGCATTCATCATGCCATAATGGACGATTATAAGCATAGAAATCAAACCGAACACAAACACCTAATAAAAATACTAAAAATAAAAAGATATAATAAACATTTTTCATAAATTTAAATGGGGCGGATGATGGGATTCGAACCCACGCATAATGGAACCACAATCCATGGTCTTAACCGCTTGACGACATCCGCCACTTAGTATGTGTTTAATATAATATAAACTGTTTTCTTTTTCAAGCAGTTGTTTAACAATTTCTAATATAAAGACATGTTACAATTTTTTTTAAAATCCTACAGTTTTTTCAAAATGAGCCGTAACATAAATATATGCGTATCGTTAAAAGAATTACAGATTACGACCTGAGCGAAGGTCAACAGATTTTAGCAGAATTCATCGAACAAAATGGTGAGTGTGCTGTTTGTTCTCAAAAAATCCTTAATCCGGAATTTTTGAGCGAATATATTCGTCCGAAACACGATTTTTTAATTTACACGACTGCTCAACCCGGTTCAGAAGCAAGACGCATTGTTCGATAATTTATTTTACTCGTAATTTGTTTATTAATGTTATTAGAGAGTTCTTTATTGTGTCAAAATTCTGACCGATGGCTGCATTTCTTGCTACGATTACCAAAGAGGTAAAGTTATTTATATTAGAATTTGTGTTTTCTTTTATTTCCAATCTAAATGTTTCTCTCATTAGACGTTTAAGTCTGTTCCTTTTTACTGCTCTTTTATGATTTTTTTTAGAAACAACAAAACCAATACGAGTTGTATATTCATTTTTTTTAGGTTTACCTGCAAAAACAATGAACAACTCATCAGAAACACTATTTCTTGTGTGATAAGTCGCTTGAAATGCGTTATTATTTTTTAATCTGTAATTTCTTGGAAGCATTTTATTCTCAAACAAAAACCCCCATATTAACGGGGGTTTTTATAATTAATCATTTAAAAGTAAAAGACCTAAGCTCTTTTCTTAGCAGTGATAGCTAATTTGTGACGACCTTTAGCACGTCTTCTGTTTAATACAGTTCTTCCGCCTGGGGTAGACATTCTAGCTCTGAAGCCGCTTACGTTTTGTCTTTTTCTTTTTGTTCCTTCTAATGTGCGTCTCATTTTTATATTCTCCTGAAATTATTTTGTCAAAATCTACTACGTTGTATTATAATAATTAACACATGGTCTAAAGTCAATGTTAAAAATGAAAAAGGTTAAATAATATGAATAAAAGTTTTGGGAAAATAGGTTTTATCGGTGCGGGAAAAATGGCACAGGCTATTATAAAAGGTATTATAAAGGCTGGTTTCTTCAGTGTTGATAACATTTTTGCGGCAGAACCAAATTTAGAACAAGCAGATAAAGTTGCACAGGAATTTGGTATAGAAGTATTTCAAAGTAATAAAGAATTAGTTGAAAATGTAGATATAATAGTTTTTGCAGTAAAACCATTTATTATAAATGATGTTATTAACGACATAAAAGACGTTGTTACAAAAGATAAAATGGTAGTTTCTATATTAGCAGGAATTTCTACTGATTATATTCAGTCAGAATTGGGGGTTGCTGTTCCTGTTATTAGAGTTATGCCAAATACTCCTGCACTTGTAAATGAAGGAATGAGTGCAGTTTGTAAAGGGACATTGGCTACAAATTCACATTTAGATTTTGTCAAAGATTTGTTCAAATGTTTGGGCAAAGTTATACAAGTGGAAGAAAATCAAATTGATATTGTAACAGCGATAAGTGGTAGTTCACCTGCTTTTTATTATTATTTTATTGATTCAATTGCGAAGTCTGCTCAACATATGGGATTTGACTATAATATCGCTTTGTTGGCGGCAGCTCAATCAGCATTGGGTGCGGCTAAAATGATTTTGGAAACAGGTGTTGCACCTGAAATTTTGATAGATAATGTTACTACAAAAGGTGGTACGACTGAAGTTGGTATGAATATTTTGAAGTCACGTTTGGTAGACAAAATTATAGATGAAGCAGTTGTTGGAACGGCAGATAAGGCAGCGAAGTTGGGGAAATAAATGAAGAGAGTAATTTTAATAGTTATAGATTCTATGGGATGCGGTGCAATGCCGGACTGTGAAGAATATGGTGATGTCAAAGAGTGTAACACATTGTGTAATGTTTCAAAGGCCGTAGGCGGTTTGAAAATTCCTAATTTATCGGGTCTGGGCTTGGCAAATATTGTTGAAATAGAAGGTGTTGAAGCTGTTGATGCACCATTGGGCCAATATGCTAAGTTGATTGAAAAATCAAAAGGCAAAGATACAACGACAGGACATTGGGAGATAGCAGGTTTAGTATTAAAAGAGCCATTCAAGACTTATCCGCACGGATTCCCTAAAAAACTCATTGATGCTTTTATAGAAAAAACGGGTTGTAAGGGTGTGTTAGCAAATTGTCCGGCATCCGGAACCGCTATTATTGAACAACTCTACAAAGAGCATCAGCGAACAAAGTATCCTATAATTTATACCAGTGCAGATAGTGTTTTTCAGATAGCCGTTGATATAGATGTAATTCCATTGGAAAAATTGTATGAGTGGTGTGGAATTGCTCGTGAATTATTAAATGGGGAATATAATACATCCAGAGTCATTGCACGTCCGTTTTGGATGGTGAGTGGAAAACCTCAGAGAATCTCAAAAGATAGAAGAGATTTTTCTGTTCCTCCAACATCAAAAACTATTTTGAATGAAATTGAGGATAAAGGTGGCATTGTTTTAGGAATTGGAAAAATAGAGGATATTTTTGTTAAATCAGGAGTTACCCATGCTGTTCACACAGGTTCAAATACTGAAGGGTTAAATTTGACAATCAAAGCAATCAATAATCGTTTGGCATTGAATAAATTGCAAATTAATAATAAAAATTATTCGAATGCTAAGTATGAATTGATATTTACTAATTTGGTAGATACAGATATGCTTTATGGACATAGAAATGATGCTGTTGGTTATGCAAAGGCAATTGAAGAAATAGATTCAAGGATTCCGGAGATGATTTCCGGCATGACTGATGATGATTTGTTAATAATAACAGCTGACCACGGGTGTGACCCGACAGTAGAAGGAACTGATCATACAAGAGAGCATGTGCCATTATTGATTTATTCAAAAAACATACAAGCTAAGAATTTAGGTACAATCAAAGGGTTTGACTATATTGCTGATAAAATTCACACTTGGTTAAATTTATAGAAACATAGCTTGACTGTAAATTTTGTTGTTGCTACACTTAAGTTGTTCGCATAGAATATTGACAACAGAATAACTTCTTTCGGGGCGTAGTGCAGTTTGACTCTGCCGATGAGAAATGACTAAATGTCATTTCGAAGAGAGGAAGCACCGCAGGTGTGCTACCAACCGTTTGATAACTAAATAACTTTTTCGGGACGTAGCGCAGTTTGACTCTGCCGATGAGAAATGACTAAATGTCATTTCGAAGAGAGGAAGCACCGCAGGTGTGCTACCAACCGTTTGATAACTGAATAACTTTTTCGGGACGTAGCGCAGTTTGGTAGCGCACCTCGCTTGGGACGAGGGGGTCGCAGGTTCGAATCCTGTCGTCCCGATTTTTTGTATTTTAAGGAGTGATTTTGTGAATAGTGTAAGTTTTTATCAAAGTTTTTTGTATAGATTTTCAGTCGTTTTTGGCTTTATAAATTTTGTTATGTCTTTATTGATTTTTATGCATAAAGATGCGATGTTTATTGGATTTGCGTATGCATTTGTCCTTAATTTCTTTATCGTTCCTGCTTGTGTTATAGCAGGGATTGAAGCAATTAGATTGTTTATAAAAAAGGTTCCATATACTTTTAAACCGATGAAAACTTTGTTTATTTCGTTTGTTGGATACTTGTTTTTTGTTTTAATCAATTTATTTGTAGTTTTTATTGTATGTAGTAGCGGTGATAGTTTTAGGTTGGCTGGTTTGTTGCAACCTTATACGACATTTTTGCCATTTATAAAGCTTGAATGGATAGTTATACTATTAAAAATGTGTTCTTTAGTTTTTTTATTTTATAATATTTATCTTTTATTTTTTAATGAAAAAAATATTAAGAAAAATGATTTTACAGATACGCTTACATGTAAGCTTGCTTGTCTAGCAGCAACGTATTCGTTGTTGTTAAATGTCTATTTTAAGTTTGGATTTGATATTTACTTAAGTATTATTTTAGGACTTTTAACACTGTCAATTTTAGTTGTTTGTTTATTTGAAAAACAAAACAAATCACCATTAACAAAATTTCCTGAAAAATTCAATGCTAAAGTTTTAGTTATATATATGTTAGTTGCATACAAGGTGCTTTATGTTCCGATTTTGAATATAAAGCTGTTAAGGTATGCTTTTACCGCCGGTAATGCATTTTTCTCAATGTCGAGTGTTGTTAACATCCTTATACTAATAATGTTTGTCACAATTTTTTATTATCAATTTAAGAATAAAAGACAATCAAATTTAATTAAATAAGTTATTTATAAAAAATTGTTTTGAAAGTTTGCCGTTGGTACTGCAAACTTTCTTTTTATTGTTAAAATTTATTAACTTGAATTTGTCAAAAAGGCAATTTTAAAAATTTAGCGATTTTTATGGACGCAAAAAGTGTGAAAGGGGTAATAAACATGTCTATTTCAGGAATTAGTATTCAGAACAATTTAGGTTTACAAGTTGCGAAAAGTGCATCAACTGCGAATTTGAAGGTTAAAGCTTATCCTGCGGATTCAGTCAGTTTTGGTTCTAAGGAAAAAGATAATTTTACGAGTTATTCTTGCAAAGAGGCGGATATGCTGAAATATGATTTAGAATATAGTAAACCTTCATTCATTAATGGCAACTATAATATTTCAGGAAAAGATATTGAATTAGAGGTTAAAAATACGTTTTTTAGTGGCAGAACTGTTCGCGGAAATGCATATGGTAAAGATGTTAACTTAGATTTGACTACTAAAATTTTGAGTATTAATAACGGACGTGTAAAAGGGAAAATTGGTGATAAAGAAATTAATTTGCAGTATGAAGCTAATGAAAATGCTAAAAATGTAAAAATTTCAGGTGATTTTGATTCCCTTGATGACAAAGACAAAGCATTGGCAATAAGATTAGTAATGGATAAATTTGCGAATGATTATGCTTATGCTTGTGCTCAGGCCTGTGAAGTAGCCATGTTTTCTGCCGCAGTATAAAATTTATCTTATAGTTCTTATAACTTTGCAAGGATTTCCGACCGCAATAGAGTTGGGAGGTATATCTTTTGTTACGACACTACCTGCACCTATTGTGCAATTGTCCCCGATTGACACCCCTGGGAGAACTATGACATTGCCCCCAAACCATACATTATTACCAACTTTTATGGGTAAAGCGTATTCTAAACCTTTGTTCCTTATTTCAGGTTCAAGAGGGTGACCCGCCGTATAAAATGCACAATTTGGTCCGATGAAAACATTGTCCCCAAAAGTAACCTTATTGGGGTCTAGTATCACCAGATTGTGGTTAGCATAGAAATTTTCACCTATTTCAATATTTTTGCCATAATCACAATAAAATGGTTGCTCAATTAAAAAACTGTCTTTAGTAATTCCTAAAATTTGTTTGATAAGTTGTTTTCTTTTTTTCGAATCAGAGGGTTTTGTGCGATTGTACTCAAAGCATAAATCTTTGCAGGCAATTCGTTCTTGCAATAAGTCTTGATTATAATTCCCATCGTACAATTCACCATTTAACATTTTTTCTTTTTCGTTCATTAGTTAACTCCTGATTTTGAGGTCGTAAATTTATCAATCCTTTCAGCCAAGAAAGTTGAAAACATAGGAAGAATTGCATAATAAATTCCCGCAAAAATCAAAGCAGGTCTGGCAATATTTATACCTTGAATGTATTTTTGCAGTTTTGGATTATCTTTGTGGAGTTGTTGGAATTTTTCAACAAATGGTTGTGTTTTTTTGCATATTAATTTATCAATACCGTAGCCACCAAAAAGGGTTATTGCAGTGCCAATTAAGTTGTTGTATATAAGTGGTTTTTTTCGATTTTCTTTGATTTTGTCACTTTTTGCAGTTTGAATAGCAAAAGAGGTTGTTAATAATATGTCAGTGCCTGCTGACATGTGTTTTGCAATATGCTTTTCTTCGTTTTGATGTTTAGTAATAAATTTTTGATAGCTTGAATTGTCTAAAATTTTTCCTAATCCTTTTGCTATTTTATCGGTAATTCCGCCCTTAAAGGAAATATTTGAGCTTTGTTTTTGAGCGTTAATTTTTTCACTAAATTTGTGGTTAAATAGTTTATCCATAATAATTGGAATTAGTGCAATTGTTAACATAGATTTTGGAATTGCGGTAATAAAACCTGTTCCCAATTTCATAAGTTGAGTGCCGAGTCTGTAACTTTTAGATTCAATAATTCCTGAGTTGTTTGGATTAAGTTTTTTTATTGTATCTGGCTTTAAAAAGTGTTCAGGATTTTTGTCTATTTTTTTTACCGCATTTTCAATGGGGAGTGCTATTGCTGATAGCATTCCAAATTTTATCAAACCTGAGCAAATAGAATTTGCACAGGCGTATTGTTTATTTTCTTTTTCAACATTTGGAGTGGAAAGTATTGCGATTGGGCGAATAGTTAGGGGCATAACCAATGAAACACCGGCAGTAAAAGTGGTGCCGTGTTCTGAAATTTTTTCAAGACTATTCAAGAACAACTTGTTGTTCATTAAACCTTTGAAAGCAATATTATTTCGACCTGTATTTTGAACTTTCATTGACTTATCCCTACTATATTAGTAGACTACGCTAAAAGAAAAAAGTAAAATCTACAACCCGTTAAAATAATGTAAAATAATCTGATTTTGTCTTATAATCAAGTTGATGAGTTTATTAAATTTTGTAAAAGCTGAATTGAGTGGTTGGGGCAAATTAGAAAAAATATTTTTCCCAATGGAAATTTTGTTAATTGTTGTTTTATCTTTTTGGATTGGAGATAACAAACTTGCATTAGTTTCTGCAATTTGCGGGATTACATATACAATTTTTGCAGGAAAAGGAAAAATCTCTTGTTATATTTTTGGAATGATGGGGACAATGATATATGCTTATTTGGCATTTAAAAATGCATTGTTCGGGAATCTTATTTTGTATGCTTGTTACTATTTTCCAATGGAAATTATTGGGATTTTACAGTGGAAAAAACATTTGAAAAAAGATACTAAAGTTGTCAAAAAAACTCAATTGTTACCAAAAGAACTATTTTTTTATTTTGGCATTGCCTTTTTAATAACTTTTTTAGGAATGATTATTTTGAGAAAAATCGATGGAGCGACTCCTTTTATGGATTCATTTACAACGGTTTTTTCAGTATTAGGAATGCTTTTGACCGTAAAACGATGTGTGGAACAGTGGTATATTTGGCTTGTTGTTAATGCTTTATCAACAATAATGTGGGTACAAGCCTATTTAAACGGCTCTAATTGCCTAGCAACAGTAATTATGTGGGCGACTTATTTTATTTTGGCGATATATTTCCTTGTCGAGTGGAAAAAAGAGCTAAAAAAAGATTAGTATCCGCCGTAATTTTGTACGATGTATTGGTAAGCTCGATTGTAGGCATCGACTTCTATTGCGTTTTTGTCGTAGTTAGGAGATGGAGGAAGCTCATAATTTCGTACAGCTTCAAGCCATACGTGCGACATCATGCCTTGTGGTGTTGCTATATTGTATTTTCTTGGTGTTTCAGGTTTGTCTGCCCAATATGATTTGCTAAATTCTTTATCTGTAATTTCATTGAGTTGTGCCACTTGTACCGGATTTTTAGGTTTTAAATGAGTCCACGCCTTAAGCACTTCTTTATTTCCAAAGGTTTTTCTCATAAACATATGCTGTTGAGCATGAATAAGTTCATGGACCAACTTTTGTAAAATAAACTTGCGTTGGTCTTCTTTTGTCATTGGTTCGAGCATAATATCATCGTAGCGAGATTTAAAGTTGTCTTTTCTTGTTTTTACAATCTCTTCACCAAATTTTTTGTCAATAACCGCCGGTGATTTTGTACGGGGTTCGATTAAAGTTTCCTTTTTGCCATTCTTAATGCCGACTATTTTGTGGTCATTGTCCAGTAAATCCGGTAAGCTAAAATAGACTGTATTTGTTCGATAAGTATAACCTCCACCTTGAACGTGGTCGTTTATATCATTGAACACCAGATTCGGTGGAATATCTATTCCCAATTTTTGGGTTATTTTATCAAAAATTTCATTTAATTCATTATTTGGGAAAAGATTATTTAACTTTTCCATATATGCTTCCATAGTCGGTTTTGATTTGACAAATGCATCATTAGGAACACTCATATCAACCTTGTTCATCTGTGGTTGAGGTGTTGAGTTTGGCAAATTAATTGGATTTATAAACGAATTAAATGTAGTCTTCATACTACTTTTAAAACAAAAAGTATAAAAAAATTGCTAGTTCCTAAATACTATCCGTGATGGCTTTTTTAGCTTCTTCTTTGCAAATTCGTAAGTTTTCACATAGCACACCGCCAATGTATTGGGCTTGTTCTTTGCCTTTTACCGGAATATTATTTTCTGTTAAAGTAGCTTCTTGTCTGTTTTTAAAGAATTTTTTGTATTCAGGTCGTGCAAAATCAGAAGTTATATTTCCAATACTTGCGGTTATATTATCTCCATCTTTCTTGAAAACTACGGTTTCTCCGATATGAATACTATCTACTTGAGCCTTTTTGCCGTATGCAAAGCCTAGTGGGGTTACTCTTACTTCCGGAAGCCGTCCTGCCAGTTTAGCTACCATTTCAGCTACTCTGAGTTGGAATTTCTCTGCCAGAGATTTGGTTTTTGATACTGAGTTTTTGCCTTCAGGAAAAATAAAAATGTTTGCTTTTCCTTTGATAAAATCTCGAATTAGGGTTATAAATTTTTTAGAATTAGCACTGGAATCAGAGTTGTGCAAGCTTGCATCTATTCCGACCGAACCCATTTGTTCAAATATTTTGCGATTACGTTCGTTCATTGCTAACAAAATGTCTTCATTTAAAACTATTCTTGGTCTGGGGCAAGTTTTTGCCAAACCTAAGTCCATGTATTCATCATTTAGTAATGTATTGAATGCGGCTAACATTTGTGGGTCTTTAGATTGGCTATCGTGGTTCATTATGTATATGTGTGGTGTGTTACTCCGAGCAAGATTTCTTATTCTGTCATTTTCAAAATTAACTTCTAAATCTTTTTTACCTAAGTGTTGGCGGCTTATCTGTCTTAAAATATCAATGTATTCAGGGCTGTTTTTGTCAACCGATAAAAACTTGTTGTATAATTCATCATTTGTGTTCCTATTGAATAAATCCATTGCTCTGTTCGCTAATTTACGCACTCCAAGTTCAAATTTTCTGGAACATTTTTCGGAGCTTTTTGCAATAGAAACAGGACAACCACCCCTAAAGCTTTGGGGTGATTGTCTGTAATTTATATAATTGTAATTTGTTGTTTTTATTTGAATGGGGGATATCATTTTATTTCTAATTATTAATTATGAAGGGTCTTTAACATCTTGTTTAGGGTGGTTTAATTTTTCTATAAATCCGCCTGCTGTGCTAAAAAGCATTCCGACTACACTTGGATATTTTTGTGAAGCCAAAGCGGTTGCAGGAGTAACATGCGGTGCTGCAAATTCTGTTACTGATGCAGCTATTCCAGAAGAATTAAGATTTGAAGCATCAGAAACAAAAGCTGTTCCTGTAAGTTGTGAACCTGATGCTAATGCATCAACTGCAGCGAGTCCTGTTACAGTTGCTGCACCGCCAGCTGTTAAGCTTGTGGCTGCTGAATTTCTTAAATTGATAGTTTCTTTTGCTACTGTTTTTAATTTGTTTACGTTAATACGACCTGCAAAACTTGGGTTTGTTGCTTGAATTTTCATTGTTTTTTCCTTCCCTAATAGTGTTTTTGTCTAATCGTAACAAAAAGTATTTTGATATACAATGTATATTGTAATGAGGCTTAAAAAAAATTCACACAAGTTTGTAGTGTGCAATTTATTGCACCAAGTTTTTTTAATTTGATACTTTCTTCTTTTTGAATTGCATACGCAAAAGTGAATTTTAGTACGAGCAAAGCTCGGAGAGTGAAGGAATTGAGCCGATTAGCATGAAGTACAAAGGCGAAACTTCCTGAGCGATAAGGACTTTCAAGACGAACCTTTTAGGGGGAAGGATTCCCGCGAATAAAAGCAATCTCGTCATTCTGAAGGAGTGCGAAGCACGACTGAAGAATCTCATAGAGCAAAGACTCTGTCCGTCGAGATTCTTCGCTAACGCTCAGAATGACGAGGAGGTTGAAAGTCCGCAACTGCGGCAAATCCTAGCCAAAAATTGACCGTCATTCTGAACCCTTTAGGGTGAAGAATCTCGCCGCTGTAAGCTTTTATTCCATGAGATTCTTCGCTAAAGCTCAGAATGACGAGAATCAACACAAAAAAATCGGAACGATACCAATATCGTAGGCGAAGCTTTAAGCTGAGCCATACGAGAGAGCGGAATCGGAGAGGCACGCCGTGTGAACGTAGTGAACCCAGTGCCGCTGCGTAGCAGTGACGTGAGTCCTGCGAAGCGACCGATTTCAAGACGGGTATGCAGCCAGCTAGAAGTTGTGATTGAGCTATGCGAAATCTACAACTCTGCGTGCGTGCTCAGGATGTAATCCTGTCGCTTTTTACGTTTAATCAACATAAAAAAATCGGAACGACAGGATTTGAACCTGCGACCCCTACCACCCCAAGGTAGTGCGCTACCAAGCTGCGCTACGTCCCGATAATTTTGTTATTTAATTTTCAATTTGGTTGTGCAGCTTGGTAGCTGTTTGCTTCGCAAAGTCGCTACC
>JAFQTK010000155.1 GCA_017409065.1 bacterium | reverse complement strand
GATAATCTGCACCATTCAAAATCAATTGAGCACCTGACATAGTCCTTTTATTGATAATTATAGGTGCGAGAAGATTTATTGTTGAATCTTGCGGACGACCTTTGGGAATGTTAACTATATTCAATGACAAAACTTCATCGATTGATTTTAAATCCAACATTTCTACCGTTTGGTCATCAATTTCAAAATTATACTCAATTTTAAAATTAGAAGCCTTTGACACAGGAAAAGCTAACTCAGGATACTCAGTTGACTGTAACCAACGAAAAGTACTGTTATTATCATTTTCTATAAGAATAAAAGTTTTTGCAGTTTCAAAGCCAATAATCGGTGATATAAAATTAAACACCAATTTTTCATCAGCTTCAACCTCTCCAAACCTAGATGTCATTATTTTCATCAGAAAAATCCTTATTAATTTTTTGTATCAACATCAAATGTAGTACTAATATTACCCATCATAGAAGACATCATCATATTTTTAATCATATCAGCACTCATATTTGATGCTCCATTTTTTCCTTGACCTACCAAATAAGGCAACATCCCCATAATATCCATTCCGCCATTATTTTGGTTGTTATTACCCAACATCATTTGTAATTGCATATACTCAGGATTTTGAGTTAAAGCTTGCTGAGCTTGAAAATATGGGTTATTTTGGAACTGAACAGGGTTAACACCAACCTTAGCCAAAGTTTTTACAGCTTCTGCAATCTCATCATTAGACGGCATCGCACTACTCAATTCATCGACTTCTTTATTTATTTCATATTTTCTTTGTTCAATCATAACATCTTTTAAGTGTTGCTTAACTTCATTAGAAATTCCTTGAGTACCTTTAATAAAGTTATCCAACTCCTTATCAAAGTTTTCAGGAAGCTTCTTTTTACAAGCTTCAGTATTTTCTAGGCACAACTGCCCTCTTTCTGCGTAATCTGACAACGTATTATTAGTAGAAAGTGAAACAACTTTTTCATAGGCTGAAATAGCCTCATCTTTCTTCCCAATATTTGCGTAAGAAATAGCCAAATAATAGTATGCCACCGCATTTGAAGGATCTTTCTTAGTTATATCAAGAGTATCTTGAATACATCCTACATAATTTTTAGCCTTGTATTTTTTTACAGCATCATTTAAAGCAGAAGACGTGTTTTGAGCTGCATATGAAGGAACTCCGACAAATACAAGTGTTAACAACAATAATAATAAATATTTTTTCATAACTTCTATTCCTATACTATATCTTTATTTTAATTATTTTTGAAATTAAGTCAAATTATACATAAATATTATAATTAATATCAGCAATTGTTTTTTGGTCTGAATGATTGAATCAAATCTTTTTTTATTGGGTATTTATACCCCAAAAAGATGATTTTTATCATTAACTATATAAATTATTACAAGAATATGTATAATACTATAAGTATATGTATATTAACGTAATTGTTTAATAAGATAGGATTGGTTATGAAAATTAAGATTAAAGAGGCAGCTCAAAAATTCCAAAAATGGAGTCTTTACAGATTAGCAAAAGAATTAAACTTGCCACAACAAACCGTTTATTCTTGGGCAAACGGTAGAACCCAACCATCATATGAAAACATGGATAAACTATGCGATATTATCGGTTGCAACATAGCAGACCTATTTGAATCCGAACCGGTTCAAAAAAAGCTAAATATCGCTTGCGGATAGTTTAAAGCGGATTATTATCCTCATCAACCATAACAATTGCAGGTTCAAAGTCTGATTGTTCATCTCTTGTCAAATAGACATAAGAAACAATTATAACTTTATCACCTTTTTGCACTTTTCTTGCCGCCGCACCATTAAGACAAATATCTCTTTTTCCTCTTGGACCCTTTATTACATAAGTTTGAAAACGTTCACCATTATTGACATCCAAGATATCAACTTTTTGTCCGACTTTGAGATTAGCCTTCTCCATTAACTCCTCGTCAATAGTAATCGAACCAACGTAATTCAAGTTCGCATCTGTAACAGTAGCCCTATGTATTTTTGAGTATAAAAATTCGAATAGCATAATTAACCTCGTTTGATAATATCATCTTATCACAAACCAAATCTTTGATAAATTTTATCTATATTTTTCAGATAAAAACTGTAATCAAAGCAATCGTCAATTTCTTCTGATGAAAGAATAACTTGATTGTCATTATGTAAATTTTCTTTGAAATTTCCGTTATTATTGAAGGCAGCATGAGCATTTCGCTGAACAATGCCATACGCTTCTTCTCGACTTAATCCTTTATCTATAAGTTTTAACAAAACTTTTTGAGAAAAAACTATTCCACCATAGGAATGTGCATTTTGGAACATATTTTCTTCTTTAACAACCAAACACTCTAGTACATTATTAAAACGATTAAGCATATAATCAATTAATATTGTACTATCCGGAAAAATCACTCTTTCTACAGAACTATGAGAAATATCTCTTTCATGCCATAACGCAATATTTTCCAAAGCCGCAATAGAATTTGAGCGAACAACTCTTGCTAACCCACATAAATTTTCCGAAGAAATAGGATTTTTCTTGTGCGGCATTGCAGAAGAACCCTTTTGACCTTTTTTAAACCCTTCTTCAACTTCGTTAACTTCTGTTCTTTGCAAATGTCGAATTTCAACCGAACATTGTTCAATAATAGAAGCTATTAAAGCTAATATTTGCATAAAATGGGCATGATAATCTCGCTGAATAACCTGAGTCGAAATTCGTGCAGGTTTTAAATTAAGATACTCACAAGTCAATTCTTCAATTTCAGGATTAACATTTGAAAAAGTCCCAACAGGTCCTGAAATTTGTCCGACTCTGACTTCTTCCGTCACTGCAACAAAACGTTCAACAGCTCGTTCAAACATATCAACCCAATTAAGCATCTTTACTCCAAAAGTCATCGGCTCTGCCTGAATCCCATGTGAACGACCAATACAAAATGTATCTTTGTGCTTAATAGCAAGATTTTTCAAGGTTTCAACAACTTTATTCAAATCCTGTTTAATTATTTCTGCAGCACTTTGAATCTGTAATGCCAATGCAGTATCTATAACATCAGAACTGGTTAACCCCATATGCATATACTTTGCATCTTCACCCAACGTTTCATTAACATTTGTCAAAAATGCAATCACATCATGATTTACTTGTGCCTCAATCTCATCTATTCTCTCAATTGAAAATGAAGCATTTTTTTCTATACGAGTCAAAGCATCTTCAGGAATCTCACCAACTTCACTGTAAGCTTTACACACAGCAAGTTCAACATCCAAATAATATTGAAATTTACTTCGTAAATCCCAAATTTGTTTCATACACTCTCTAGAATATCTTTCAATCATATTTAATCCCTAAATCTAAACTCGCTAACTAAATTCTAATATAAATACGATTAAAAAGAAAATTTACTACTGAACCTTTTGTCCTGCCTGCTTTTGCAATTTTTTATTCCAAACCTTTTCTGCCAATATTGTAGAAATCCAAGGAGTAATCCAACGATACATCATACCAAAGACCAAAGCAGATTTCATAATCTTAATTCCTCTGAGCTGCTTATCCAAATTTTTCTCATTAGCATTTACTTTTTTATAGTTATCTACAAATTTATTAATATGCTTATTCAAGACTTTGTCTATGCTGTATCCCCCACTGGTAGCCAATGCCCACGATATAACCGAGTTATATATAAGAGGTCCTTTTCTGTCTTCTTCTATCTTCTTTGATTTCAAAGTATTTATAACATAAAATGAGGAAACAATTGTTCCGGAAGCAGCCATTACATGGTTTTCAATAGACATGTCTTTTGCTTTTTCTGCCAAATTTTGAACTTTTTTGTTATCCAAAACCTTGCCGAAAAATTTAGCCAATTTATCTATCCCTTTGTCATAAATTTTAGTAACAGGATTACCTTTGAATGAAATATTACCTTGTGTTTTTGGTTGTGCTGATTTAAAAAATACATAATTTTTTTGGTTACCAAAATCTTCAACATCATTTGCACTCGGAACATGGTGAATTAATAAATTAGAAGGTGGAATTTGTTGTTGTTTTGATTTTTTAGGCTTTTTAAAAATTGTATTTAACAAAGGCGGAATTAAAAGAATAGTTAAAGACCCCTTCGGTGCTGCAACTATCATATCAGCACTCATCTTAAAGAATCTTGTCGCAAGGTTATAAGCCGGTGCTTTATTGATATTTTTTGTATCTCCGATAAGTTTTTTGATTGTTTCTTGCTTTAAATATAATTCCGGATTTTTATTAATCTTCTTAACCGCATGTTCAATCGGCTTAGAAACCAAAAACATTAAAGCAAAGCCTATAAGACCTGATGCAATAGATTTAGCCGATGATATTTTTCTGTTCTCAAGTTCTACATTTTGAGAAGCCATAATAGTTGCAGGTCTTAAAGCACAACAAGCCAGCATCATTGCAGCCGCCGAGCAAAGAGCACCATTGTCTGCTGATTTTTCAAGAATCTTTTTAAAAGTATTACTACTATAAAGTCCGCCAAAACTTACGTTCGACGGACTTTTTCCAAAACTATTTTCATTTTTTGTCGCAGCAGCACAATACTCTGTCTTACCAATGTGCGTCCCCTGACTCAAGAACCCATTTTTATCACGCACCGCCTCTCTCGTTGAACAAGGCAGGGTTCCTTTAAAACTCGCCGCTCCGCCATTACCGTACAAGCCTTGCTTATACTTGTAATTTTTAAGAATATTCCCGTTTGTAGTTAAATTAAGAGTATTCATGTTTTTAATGGCTAAGTAATAATAATTTGTATTTGTTTACGATATCACTTAAAAAAAACTTGTCAATCATTTTTTGGAGATTCTGCGTAACCTATCTTTACAATATTTTTTTTAAATCGTCTAGTCAACTTATCTATACACTGACTGAGGTACTCTTTCTTTGTTTCTTTATCAGAATTAGAAAACAAAGACATTTGCAAATCCTCACTTTTTATTAAATTTTCCAATACAATTCCGGAACTTCTATAAATTTCATTTTTATTATATATTTTCTCAAACAATGGAATAACAGTCTGAACAACATCAGTATCCCAATCCGTAGGAGATACAAACAATTTTTTTTCTACAAAATAACGAAAATCTTTTGTCCGCAAGACAACCTTTACACAGCCTGCCTTTAATCCAAGCTCTCGTAACCTGAAACAAGAATTATTTATGTGATAAATTAATGAATTTTTTATGTAATTTTTATTAGAAGTAAAATTAGCAAAAGAACGAGTATTTTGTATAGATTTCGGTAATATCTTACTGTTATTAACTTTAAAAACAGAATTTCCACAAAGTTCTTCTCTCATTTGCACACCTCGTATCCCAAGCTTAGGCCTCAACCATTCATCAGATTGTTGAGAAAATTCGTAAGCCGTTTTGATACCATACTTAGCCATAAGAGCAGCCGTATTTTTCCCTATCCCCCAAATATCAGCTAACTCTGTATTTTGCAATTCCGATTTTATTGCTCTATATCCGATTATATGTACACCATCCGTTTTTTTTGCCTTATTTGATGCTAATTTTGCCAAAGTTTTTGTTGTACTAATCCCAATAGATACAGGAATTCCGATTTTATTTAAAATTTCTGTTCTTATCATTCTGGCAATTTCTACATAACTTCTCCTATACAAACGCCGCAAACCTGTTAAGTCAATAAAAGCTTCATCAATTGAATACTGCTCAATAGTCGGACTAAATGTCATAAGAAATGCCATAATATTTTTAGAAATATCTACATACCTTTGGTAACGACTTGATATATAAATAGCATTTGGGAACTCCTTTTTTGCCATAAAATAAGGCATTCCCATCTTAACCCCCATAGCCTTTGCCTCTTTAGAACGGGAAATAACACACCCGTCATTATTTCCTAAGACACATACAGGCTTGTTTTTCAAATCCGGATTGTCCAACTGTTCACACGAAACAAAAAATGAATCACAATCCATTAACGCTATCACTTGTAAATTTTTCATTGTCATAATCTAATTAATATTTACGAACCAAACCTGTAACCAACCCAACAATAGTTAACTCATTTTGCGGAACTATAATCGGGTACTTAGGATTGGCAGGTTCTAACCAAACTTTTCCATTCTTACTTCTATAATATTTTAATGTAAAATCGCCATCAACATGGGCTACAACAATATCACCGTCACGAACACTCTCACCTTTTTCAACAACTACAATATCACCTTCACAAATATTAGCCTCTATCATTGAATCTCCGACAACAGTTACAGAAAATGTCGAATACGGCTTCTTTATAAGCATTTCATCAAAACTTATATTTGTATCAGTATAACCTTCCGCCATAGTTGGAAACCCCGCCCTGACTCCTTCACTAAAATAAGGAATTTTAGGGGAAGTTGAGCGGGAATCAGGGAACCCGCTCATAATGGAAGGAATAAAAAACCTATTAAACTTTTCTTTAATCAATCCTAATTCAATAAATTTTTGAAAGTACTGCCAAACAGAGTTTTTCGACTTAAATCCCAAATCCTGACAAATAACATCAAAACTAGGCAGAGGCTCTGCTCCATACAATTCTACCAACTTATTAAAAATTTCATCTTGTTTCTTTGTTAACTTCATAGAAATATTATGTACAAATGTTCATAAAATGTCAAGAAAATATAAACAAATGTTCATATTTTTTCACAATACACAAAACAGCCGCCAACATTAAGTGTTGACGGCTGCTGTACATATCCCTAAATAATACTCACATAATAATCTATTTCAATGCTACCAACTTTGGATTAAAACCAAGCTCCGCATTAATCATTTTTGCACTTGCGATAGCCATTGAGCGTCTTTTTTTTGCTCCACGCAAAATAAATTCCACGCCTTCATTAATATTACTATTTGCAGTTCTTGATTTTTTTAACATGTTTTACCCCTTTATCTGATACTTTTTATATCGGCATTTTTTTTTCAAACTTTAGGGTTTTATAATATTTGTTACAAAGCTTTACAATTTATAAACAACAAAAAAATGCCTCAGCTTGAAAGCTAAAGGCATTTTCTTTTATATATTTTAATATCTTATGATATTCTTTGGAACATATAGCCAATTCCACGAGCAGTAAGAATAAGCTCTGGATTTGTCGGATCTTGTTCTAATTTTGAACGCAATCTTGAAATGTGAACATCAACTACACGAGTATCAATTCTATGATCCGGTGGATAAGCCCAAACATGTTGCAATATTTCATTTCTTGAATAAGCTTGACCTGAATTATTAACAAGCAATTCTAAAAGACTAAACTCCATGCCTGTAAGACGGATTCTTTCGTTCTTTCTGAACACTTGTCTACGAGCTGTGTCAATTTTAATTTGACCTGTTGTGATAACGTTCTTAGCAACTTTACCGCTTGTAGGAGCGGCAATTTCACGACTGGAAGTTCTTCTAAGAACAGCTTTAACACGAGCTTCCAATTCTTTAGGACTAAAAGGTTTGATAACGTAGTCATCTGCACCTAATTCCAATCCTGTAATTCTTTCAGAAACATCACCCAAAGCCGTAAGGATAATGATAGGTACATCTGAATTACGTCTAATCTCTCTTGTTACACCATAACCATCTGTTTTAGGCATCATAACGTCAAGAATAACTAATTCAGGGTTATGTTTGTTAAATTCAGCAATTGCTTCTTCGCCGTCAGCAGCAGTTACAACGTCGTATCCAATCATTTTCAAACGAGTTTCAAGAATACGTCTGATACTTGCTTCGTCATCCGCTACTAGAACTTTTTGACGTGGTTCAAGCGTTTCTGCTGTGTCAATGTTTGTTGTCATGATCTTTCCCTTCTTCCGTTTATTAATATTTATATATATTTTTTAACTAATGTTTCTGTTTATTAAAAAATATTTATTTTCTTATAGATATATTACCACAACGTAATATAATTTAACAAGTTTTTTTTTGAAGATTTTGTTATAATTTTTTCATGGAGAAAAAAATGTTAAAAATTGGGATTATCGGAGGCGGACCTGCAGGATATGCTTTAGCTATAAAAATGGCTCAAAAAGGCTGTTCTGTTGTACTTTTCGAGAAGGAAAAACTAGGCGGTACATGTTTAAACAAAGGCTGCATTCCAACTAAAGCTATACTCCACAGTTCAAATTTAATTTACAAAACAAAAGCATTATCTACATTTGGAATCGATATCAATACCGACAACTTTGACTTCAGCAAGCTCATAGAACGTAAAGATACCATTGTTTCAAAACTAAACAAATCTTTAGGAATGCTTCTAAACAGCTATAATATAGAAATAATAAACGAAGAAGTTATAAGCTTTGATAAAGAGCAAATAATTACACAAAACACAAAAACTGCCTGTGACATAATTATTCTCGCAACAGGCACTGTTCCGGCACAAATAAAAGGGATTGAAGCAGACAACCAATTTATATATAACTCTGATGGAATATTAACATTAGAAAAGCTTCCAAAATCAATTCTTATCATAGGGTCCGGAGCAATTGGAATAGAATGGAGCAGAATATTTGCTGATTTAGGAGTCGAAGTAACTTTAATCGAAGCAGCCGAAAGAATTTTACCGATTGCTGATATCGACGTTTCTTCCAGACTTGAACGATTATTAAAGAAAAAAAGAGTCAAAATTGAAAAAGCTACTGTTGTTGAGAAAATTGAATGCAATGAAGTGAAACTATCCAACGGAAAAGCTCTAAATCCTGAAAAAGTTCTTGTGGCAATAGGGCGAACCCCAATATTACCAAACACGGAATTAGAGTTTAAAACCAACAAAGGCTTCCTTGATGTGGATAAAAATTTCATGACAAACATCCCAAACATATATGCAATAGGGGACATCAACGGAATATCTATGTTAGCACACAGTGCAACACACCAAGCAATAGAATTGGCTGAATATCTGACTCAAAACAAGCAACCACACTTTACACAAAAAGATATTCCTTCGGTTATTTATGGTACACCTGAAGCTGCATGGTTTGGAGCAACAGAACAAATGCTAATCGAATCAAATTTGCAATTTAAAAAAGTACTATTTCCAATCTCCACAATCGGAAAAGCTCATGCAGAAGATGAAATAGACGGATTTATTAAAATACTTACAAATGAAGAGAAAATATTAGGCGTTTCTATTGTTGCACCTGAAGCTTCATCTATACTTATGCAATTTTTAGTAGCAAAAGAAAATAATCTTTCTTATAAATCTATACTTAATGCGGTTTATCCACACCCGACATTTTCTGAAGCTGCATTTGAAGCTATATTAGCATTGGATAATGAATCATTAAGTTTGCCTAAAATTAAAGAATAATAAATATAAGAACTAATACTTCATGCCGTTTTCTTCAAGAACTCGACCGGTTAAATGTTGGTCATATTCCGGATTCCCCGAAATGCCATCCTTTGCAGACGTATTTCTCCAATACGCACCATTATAATAACAACGTTCATGCAACTTTGCACCATTAGGAATAACAGTCCCCATACGAATCTCAGG